>DATGVR010000144.1:0-3613 GCA_035300255.1 Nitrososphaerales archaeon | reverse complement strand
TGGGCGACCACGGTCGGATACGGTTGGATTAGCGGCGGCTCCGTCCCGGGCACAGCGAGCTATCCGCTTCCGTACCAACCAACTCAGCCGTTGTTCCTGGCCGTCTCGGCCTATCCCAACCAACTGCTAATCACCCTCATGTTCATCACCTACTTCATCGGATCGCTTGGCCCTCTATTCGCCTACTTCTGGATCCCCTCGAAGTATCTTTTCGCGTGGTCCTTTGACAGGGTGATACCCTCCAAGTTCGCTGACGTGAGCTCGAAGTACCACACCGCCTGGGTCGCAGTGATTGCAACAGCTGTCATCGCAGTAATCGCTGAATTCCTCTACTCCTACCTTGGATATTCGTCCTACTTCACCATGGGGACGGTTCTGTGGGGAATCTCGTACACGATACCGGGTATCGCCCTGACGGTCTTCCCATACGTGAAGAAGGACCTCTTCGCCCAGGCCCCCGGATGGCTCGGCAAGAAGGTCGCCGGCATCCCCCTCGTGTCGCTGATGGGTCTCATCACCACGGTCGGGTTCGGCTACGTCGGCTTCATAGCATACTCTAACCCCGCCATTACCACCGTCAATACCAACAGCCTCGAACTGCTCGGCGCCATGATAGTCCTGGGATTCGTGATATTCTACCTGAGCAAGTGGTATCACAAGAGAGAAGGCCTCGATACCTCGATGGCGCTGAAGGAGATACCCCCCGAATAACCGCCCTGCCGGCTACTAGCTTTGTGACAGGAGCTCCTTAATGTCCGGGTTCGGCTCGTAAATCACCCCCTCAACCGACTTCCGAAGGTCTCGCTCTGTTTCTCCCCCGATCCAGTCTTCCACGATTGGGGGCCATTGACGCAGACCCAAAGTTCTAAAGACGTCAGCGACGACCAGCATCTGAAGATTTGAGCGTGCTCCCTAGACTGGAGGACGAAGCCAGGAGAATTCTTCAAGCCTCCTCCGACAAGAAAGTCGTCCTAAAACTCATCGGCGGAGTCGCGATAGCGATTAGGTGCCCTTCAGCCAGCCGCGAGGGGTTGCGGCGCGACTACGTGGACATGGACCTGGTCGGCCACGAGAAACAGTCGAAGGCAATCAAGAACTTCTTCGCCGAGATGGAATACCAGCCGCGGGAAAGGTTCAACGCCATGATGGGGCGCAAACGGCTGATCTTCAACGACCTTGTCAACCATCGGCGGGTCGACATATTCCTCGACGTCTTCGAGATGTCCCACAGGTTCGACTTCGCGGAGAGGGTCGAGCTTGAAGCTCTTACCCTCCCCCTAGCGGACCTGCTCGTGACAAAGCTTCAGATCGTCCAAATCAATGACAAGGACCTCAGAGATATGGCGACACTCATCATGGACCACGACGTCGGGTCAGCGGACGGCGAGAGGATAAACGCGAGCTACATAGCCAGGCTCTGTTCCAATGATTGGGGGGCATACAAGACGTTCACCTCGAACCTCTCGAAGCTCGAGGCTTCTCTCGACGGCTACGGCCTGTCATCATCGGAGACAGACAGGGCCAGGGCGAGGATAAGAAGACTGGCCGACTTGATCGAAAAAGAACCGAAGAGCCTCGCTTGGAGACTGAGGGCGAGGGTGGGAGAAAGAAAAACCTGGTACGAGCTCCCCGAGCCCGACAGGGCGGTCGTCGCCGGCTCCTTTGACTGACTGACTGACTGACTGACTGACTTAGCCGGATGCCAGAAGATACGACTTTATCCTGTCTCCCTCCAAGTCTGAAATAAAGCTTCGGAGGATTCCCTCGCCGTATTCGCTCCCGGGGTTGGCGCACAGAGTCCTTCCCAGCCTTACGATTCCCCGAGATTCATGAATATGTCCGTGTAACCCGATCATCGGCTGATACTTCATTATGGCCGCCCGGCAGGCCGAACTCCCGGCTGAGATCATCTCGACGTATCCGGCTTTCACGACTATCTTCAGGTTCTCGTCAATGCGAGGTGCCTGGTCTATGGGGGTGTCGATGGGCGGGACATGTATGTTGAAAATCGCGGACTTCATGTTCTGCACCTTGTCGGCCATCCCTGAAATCTTCAGGGCGAGGACTTCTTCATCCACTTCCCTGGGACTATGCCACGGGGTGTGGTTTGTATATCCGAGCGTTATCATCTCGTGCTCTCCGTCGATTTTGACTACCCGCCCTTCGGGGTTCACGACGTACGGGGATGAATCGAGGACGGGGTCGAGGTCGGATAGGTCATCGTTCCCTGGTGAGATGAAACATTTCACAGACGTCTTCCCGAGCCTCTCCTCCGCCAGGGAAATCCACTCTCTCGTCCTTTCCACCATAAGTCGGCTGAAGAGTTCTGTGACCTTGCCGGGATTGGCCTTCAGCTCTTCGAACTCTGACGGACTCATCAGACTCGTGTACGAGCCGAAGTCAGCCGCCTTCTTCCTGAACTCCTCTACCTCCTCGTTGTTCTTCAGCACCAGGTCTGACCCTTGATACGTGCACCTGAAGGTCCCGTCGCCCTCTTCGACTATGGGGGTCATTACCTTCCCAGTGATGTCTCCTCCGAGAATCAGGATATCCGCCTTGTAGAAACTAGCTGCGTTCAGGAACTTCCTGAAACACCTGTTGGAACCGTGGACGTCGCTGATGAAGTAGATCCTCGACTTCGCCACGGTCGGCCATCTTGTATGGACATAATTAACGTGAAGGGGGCATGGGCCCTGCCCCCACATACTGAACGGTTCTCTGAAGGTGAACTTCTTTCAGTGCCGCTCATCAATCAAGGCCCCTTCTCTGATGATTGGAGCGGAGAATGGCAGCCTGACCCAGCGTGTCTTTGGCACACCGAATCTCAGTTGCTTAGGGTAGGCGAATCACGGCAACTTCTGTTTTACCTTCGACAGGATTCGGGAAGCCCGCCTGAGCGCGTCGCTTGCCTGTGACGCCTTCATCAACTCTGGCTGGTACTCCGCTTCGTTTTTGAGACCGATCAGACCAATGAATTGTTTCGCCATATCCCTGAATTCATTTTCATCAAAGGCACCCCTAATTGCATCCAGCGCTTCTTCGTGCCCTCCACCATGTCGCCTGCCAAAGTAGAACACGGCGAGAGCATCGATGGCGTTAATGGCGCAGTGAACGGACGACGCAACTGTCGCGTTGTTCTTCGAGGTGTTCGCCGCGTAGCGTGCGACGTCGAGCATCTCCTCTGATTTCTGCAGATAATTCTTGTACAGCCTTTTATCGACTGGCTTTGCCACCTTCGACAATCTCCTTTGGGTCCTTTCCGTAGGCAAGGATGTAAGACTCCAGGATTGATTTTTCGAGTTCCCTGTCGTGTTCTCGAATGAAGCGCTCTTCTTCTATTATGAATGGAGACATCGCGACTCCAAACCTAGAAAACGCGGCCGAATTAGCTCGCGCGACGCATTCATTCGCAACTTCCCTGTCTTTCGCAATTACAAGAAGATCGATATCACTTGTGTTTCTTTCCGATCCCCTTACCATACTACCAAAGATGGCAACAGAAACTATCCGCGAATCCCTGAAGAAGGGCTTGATGGTCGATATGAGGGAGTTAACAGTATTTTTCTCTGCCCTAAAGAGTGGTTCTATCATTGATTTCAAGACATAACTCTTC
>DATGVR010000143.1:0-4323 GCA_035300255.1 Nitrososphaerales archaeon | reverse complement strand
GGACTCTAGGTTCTAATTCTTCAGGGCTAGGAGAAGGAGGCACGAATCGATTTCTCTAGGGCTTCTGCCGCACTCTCTATCTCCTCTGAAGTTATCACCAATGGCGGCTGGATCCGGATGACGTTCTTGTGGATCCCCCCGACGCCGACAAGGTAGCCACGCCTCAGCATCTCCCCTTTCACGGTCGCGGCTTGCCTCTGAGCCGGGGTCTTCTTCGAATCTCCGACGAGCTCGATTCCGATCATGAGCCCTCTTCCTCTGACCTCGCCCATCTGGGTCAGTTTCTTTGCGGCTTCGCGCTTCAAGTGTCTCAAGTCGATGGCCTGCGCTAGTTGAGGCTAAAGAAAGAAAGGGGAGAAGCTTTTCTCTACTCTGGAGGAATTTCCTTGAAGGTCGCGTCGTAGGGCATGCCACCCTTGGACCTGTACCACCTTACAAGGAAGTAGTATCCTATGATGGACACGAAGCCGACGAAGAGAAAACCGATGAACCAGTTGAAGTTGCACCCGACTGCGCCGCCCCCGGGGCACCCGAAGGTGTAGAAAGCCTGGTTGACGAAGAAGTATTCGGCTACGGTGTACAGAATGTAGGCCAGGGCGATGATTCCGAGCCAGGTAATCACCGGTAGACCGGCTATGGTCCTCTTGACCGTGCTCGCGACGCCATAGAGCTGCTTCCGGCGGTAGGGGAAGACGATGGCTGAAATCGCTACGAAGGTGAAGGTGAGGCTGATTGTGGCCAGGCCCGCGTAGATGTAGAGGGCGAAGGCAGTCGAAGAGGTCGTTCCGCCGAAGGCTCCAGTCAGGATTGCCAGCATCACCTCTCCTCCAATCGCAGCCACAAGAATAGCCTTGACCGGAGTGTGGAACCTGTCGTTCACGTCGGCGAGGCCCTTGGGTGCCACGCGGTCAAAGGAGTAGGAGAATAGGATTCTGGACATGAGAATCATGCACTGGGGAGCGACCAGTATGAAGCCGGCGACTATGCCGATGCCAAGGAACAGAGTGATAATGGCGTTGTTGCTGAGGACTCCGGCCAGAAGGGTTAGGTTGGGCGGGGCGCCAAATGGATTGGCCGCATATCCGTAGTAAATGTTGTCCGCGCCCGTGATGAAGCCGACACCGAGCGCCTTGTAGGCCGCCTCGAGGATGACCAGAGTGGATACGAATATGATCCCGAAGCTCCCGAACAGTGCCTTCTTTACGCTCGACCTGGCGCTCTTGGTCTCGCCACCTAGGTAGTTCGAAACGTAGACCCAAAAGAGGACCGTGAACCAGAGTGGGACAAGCAAGAGGTTGTTGCCAATGTTGCCGACGCCCGTGTCGCCAGGCGGGAATGCAGCCTGTGCCGTCCCGTTGACGTAGTCCCAGCCATGGGTTCCGCTGGACGTCGCCGCGGCGAAACTGGAGTTCACACCATGGGCGTAATTGTTGAAGTTAGCGACGAACGACGACGGATTGACCACGGCGACGATGAGCAATGCTGCGATGATGACGAGCCCGATCACCGCGACTGACATGAATATATTCTGTATCCAGAAGTAGAGTCTGTTGCGGAATAGGACGACCAGCGCGAAGAAGACGATGAAAACAGTCCCGAGAAGGAAGTTGTTCACGGCGAATCCGCTCGAGGGGGGCGTCAGCCAGGCTGCTGCCGAATTGGCCCACGACGCTCCAGTCAGAGAGCCGAAGACACTGAACGTCTGGGCGAGGCCCTGAGTTGAGAAGACGGTCGCCGCATCGCCAATCCAGAACCAGAGGAAGATGGAATAGCCGATGAAATTGGCGGCGAGGCCGACTGCAGGGTGGAGGATGCGACTCATGAAGACGTAGTCGCCTCCCGACCTCGGCATGCTGGTGGTGAAGACGTAGTAGATTCCAAGGAGAGCGAGTATCCCGGGGGCCGTCAGCAGGAGGCTGAAAGCAGGATCTCCGCCGTAGTAGGGCGCGTATGTGAGGGCGTAGATAATCGACCAGGCCCCGCCGAAGGACACGACGTTGAGGAAGAGCAGGTCGAGCCAGCCCATCGACCTCACAAAGCCAGTAGCTTCTCTTACGAAGGTTTCCGGTTTTTCGCTTGAAGAACCTTCCAAGCAGCAGTAGGTGACGTAAGTTCCGATTTAAGGTTGCAACCAGGCCAAGTTTTGCAAGAGAAGGACAGGGAACATGTCGCTTATAGGCAAAGAGTGGAGGATGCCGAACGTGCTTAGAGCTGGCTCCTGGACTTGCCGTCGTCTACGTGGGTCATGATTCCCCTCCCGTTGGTGCCAAGCTCATGAAGGAACTCTGTCGAATCAATCGCGAGCTCCGGAGGGAGGACTCCTCTTTCCTTCACTTTCCCCTTCGCCAGCCATTGGGCGCCCAGAGAGGCCGGGACGCCAGTCCCCAAAGCTCTTCCTCCTATCTGCCACTTATTGTGGGGGCCGCTGATGCAGTCGTAGACTAGATGGGACGCTTCCCCATCTGTTTCCCCCCAGATTTCCACCCTTCGGACCCCGTAGTCCATCGGCTGGTCGGCGGGTCTCGGGAGGTCGTCCACCAGCTTGGTCAGGAGATCGTAGGGAACGACCATCCCCGAGGGGAGCTCCACCACGACCCTCCTTGTCAGCCCCAGTTTTATGAGGAGCGAAACCGACCTTGAAAACTCCGGCGAGAAGGCGACGACGAAGTCCATGTCCTGAATCCCTCTGCCGATGGTACTAGGAAGGGTGGCCAGCTCGGAGTGCAGTGTGAAATATCCTTCGACTTTCCCCACGGGGTCAGGAAGAACGAACTCCTCTTTCACCGAGAGGCCGGGGACCATCTCGATTTTCCCTGCACGGAGGACCGCAGCAGGCATGCAAGCCTCATCGATTATGGTCCTGAAAGAATAGGGCGGGCTGAAGAGCCCAGGGACGGGCTGGACTGCGGCACCCCCCACACGTATCTTCACCTTCGAGACCCTCGTCAAGCTCCCTGCACCGTGGGTGGCCATCAGGTTCGTGATGCCGGGGGAGCTCCCAAGTCCGAGGATACAGGTGACCCCGGTGTCTTTGGCGTCTCTGTCCATGGCCAACTGCTTCAGCGTCATATGGTAGAGCCCACCTAGGTCTAGATAGTGGGTCCCCGCACGCATTGCCGACCCCATAACTTTCAGGTTCAACTCGTACCAGGTCGAGTTGATTACCACGTCCCAGTGTTTCATGATTCGGGTGAGGCCGTCTGTGTCGTTGGCGTCGGTCTCCAGGGCGTCCACTCTGTCGTCGTGCAGCCTCTCCGAGGCTTCCCTCACCTTTCCAAAGTTCACGTCCGCAAGGCCGATCCGTTCGACTCCGCTGTCGAGGAGGTCGTGGACGGCGACCCCCGCCATGGCCCCCGCGCCGCCGAGAAGGAGAATCCTCACCCTATTCACCCCGATGTAAGTAGGTAGGACTTCACTCTGCCCCCCTCCAGGTCGGCCAGGAATCCCCTCAGTATCCCCTCTCCGTACTCGCTCCCGGGGTTCGCGCAGAGCGTCCTTCCAATACTCACAATCCCTCTCGACTCGTGAATGTGGCCGTGGAGCCCCAGCATGGGCTGGTGCTCCTCTATCGCCTTCCGGACCGAGGTGCTCCCTGCTGATGTCACTTCAACCTGGCCCACCTTTGCAACGTACCGGAGGTCCTCGCTGACCTTCGGCGCCTGGTCTATCGTCGTCCGTATGGGAGGCACGTGCAGGTTGAAGATTGCTCTGTTCATGTCGCCGACCCCCCCAGCCAGCTTGTCTATCTTCTCCATAAGGACAGACTCGTCGACCTCCCTCGGGCTGTGCCAGGGCGTATGATTGGTATAGCCCAAGGTAATCATCTCGTGCTCATCATCTATCTTGACGACCTTGTCTTCCGGATTGACGACATAGTCGGACGAGTTGAGGACCTGATCGATCTCGAAGATGTCGTCGTTCCCGGGGGAGATATAGCAACGGACTCCGCTCGCCCCTAGCCTCTCCTCAGCGACGCGCATCCACTCCTGAATCCTCTCGACTGTCAGCTCACTGAAGAGCCTATCGCGTTCCGAAGGGCTGGCCTGGACGGAGGCGTAGGCTGCTGCATCCATGACGTAAGGATAGGCCCCTGAATCGCCGACCTGTTGGATCGTCTCCTGGAGCTGTGCATCGCCTCTGATCTGGACCTCGTTCCCTATGTGGCGGGCCAGGTACGAGCCGTCTGACTGCTTTACGACAGGGACGATTGTCTTTCCTGTTATGTCCCCTCCCAGGATTAGGACTTCTGCTCCGTAGAACTTCGCCGAATTGAGGAACTTACGGAAGCACACGTTGGAACCATGCACATCAGTAACGAAGAAG
>DATGVR010000142.1:0-2658 GCA_035300255.1 Nitrososphaerales archaeon | reverse complement strand
CTGTGGTTGCTATTGGAATGACGCCAGTATGCGAGCAGAATTCTGATGCTAACTTTTACCTGTTCAAGAAATACTACCTTTCCGAGAGTAGGAAACCATCCCCCGAATATTCCCGCCGAGACGAATTTGACTCCAACCCTCCGGAAAGTAACAGTTCGGAGCCCCGTCGCTTATATACCCTTTATATACCGTCGGGAAACGCCCGAAGTAGATGCCTCAGACAAAGGCAATCGTTAGCATCGAGAATGTAGTCGCTTCAGCGTCAATCAATCAGACAGTTGACCTCAACCTAATCACCAAGAATTTCGTCACTGTCGAATATCACCCCGACCAGTTCCCGGGCCTCGTTTTCAGACTTAGGAACCCAAAGACCGCCACCCTAATCTTCAGCTCCGGCAAGATGGTCTGCACTGGCGCCAAGTCCGAAGAGCAGGCAAGGAAGGCCGTGGAAGAGGTGGTCAGACAGCTGAAGAAGGGAAAGATACCAATTAAGAATGAAGCCGTGGTCGAGATCCAAAACATCGTTGCATCGGCGAGCCTAGGAGGCAAGGTCCACCTAGAAGAGGCGGCTAGGGTCCTACCGAAATCCATGTACGAGCCCGAACAGTTCCCAGGCCTGATCCACAGGATGGCTGACCCGAAAACGGTGATACTGTTGTTCGCGTCGGGCAAACTCGTGTGCACTGGTGCGAAGAAGGAAAGCGAAGTCTACAGAGCGGTGAATAACCTTCACGTTACTTTGGAAGAAAAGAACCTGATGGTCTACTAGCGGCTCTCTACCGATTTTGTGATGGCCTTTAGGTTGTCCTTGCTTATCATCTCCATCGAATAGAGAGTGTCCGCCAGCTCCAGCATGTCAGTGACTGCGTGTAGAGCTATCCCCTTCTTGCTCAGCTTTTCCCGGGCGCCTTCCATCCTGTCAATCAAAACGACTGCCTGGCTAACTTTGCCTCCTTCGTCTTCGATGGCTTCGGCAGCTGATAGGATCGACTTGCCGGTAGTTGCGATGTCAGCTAGAATCACTACATTCCATCCCGGCCTGACCTCCCCTTCGACCAATCGCTCGTTGGCTTGTTTGGCCATCCTTGTGTAGACCAGGGGCTTCTTCAAGGAGATCGCGACAGGGGAGGCGATTGTCAGACCCATCAGGGGGATCCCGCATAGTGCATTGGCTTTCGCCGCCTTCTTTGAGACCGTCTGGGTGACGGAATCAACCACCAGACCGAAGAGTCCGGGATAGCTGGGCATACCTCTTAGGTTGACGTAATACGCGCTGTCCCTGCCATCAGGGAGAGTGAATGTACCAAACTGCAGGGCACCTGCTTTCAATATCCCTTCTGCCAAATCGTTGAGCCTGCTCCTCCGCTTCTTCCAGGCCACGGCGCGTGAACGTAATTCGAGCTTATAAAACGAGTTTGCTGCCAAGGTGATGTTTGCCCGAAATCTGGATACCCTTTGGCGGCATCGAGACACTCGTGACTGTTCAGGCCGAGAACCTGGGTGCGGTGGTCGAGCCGGGAGCCGATGGAGAGACTCCAGACATTGAAAGGTTGGCTGAGCTAGCGAGGAGCGCCTCGGCCATCTTCGTCACAGACTTTGCCCCCACGACGATGGAGCTCCTGAGGGCCATGACCCCTGCTATTGGGGCTGCCCAATCGTTGGGGTTTTTTTCGGCAGCGCCGAAGCGAATCGAAGGATCGGTCCCAGAATTGAAGGGGAAGGTGGCCACACTTCCTCCGCCGCTCCCATCGGCTGAGGATAAAGGTCCTGTTATTGTTCAGCAACTAACTCAGCCTGGAGTCAAACTAATGCTGGGGACAGCCAAGCCCGACCCCCTGTTTGGAATCGTTGACGCCAAGGTCCAAGCCTGCCTGAACTGGGTCGCCCGGTCCCATAGCGCCGCCGCCCAAGCGCGCAAGGGGATGGAGCCCGAGCCATTCCAGAAGACCGAGGCATACTCGGAGATCGAAACTATCGCGAAGGGCATCACCGACGCACATTTTCTTACCGCCGTTCCCCGGGCGGGCAAGATCAGGACCGTCATGGAGGACGCCCCCTTCGACGCGATTAAGAACTCCTTTGTCAAAACATCGGTGCAGCAGACAAGGGGAATGATTGTCGGCGCTGGGGGGAGAGGCTTCGACGACACCCTTTCCGCCGCCATAAGGGGAGTGTGGAACGTCCTCCCGGGGCTCAGGAGGACTGGCTCGGTGCTCCTCATAGCTGAGTGTTCAGAAGGGATCGGCTCGGCTGCGCTCGAGATGCTGGTGACGGGGAGGCTGTCGGGCGAGGGCGAAAGGAAGAGGGAGAAGTACGTCGACGGCCTCGAGGAAGTCTTCTATCTCAGCAAGCTGAAGGAAGAGTACGACATCATGCTGCTGTCGGGGATGCCTGAGACCTACGCTGGGTCCAAGCTGGGGCTCACAACCGCGAGGGGTTCGGCGGAAGCAGTCGGGAGGATGCTCAACAAGGTAGGACGCTCCGGGAAGCTGAACGTCGTGCCGCGGGCACCGGAGTGTCTTGTCGAATCAGCCTAGCGGAAGGGTCGCCAAATCGTGCGGGAAAGGAAGCGCGAGGAAAGCTGCAGCCAAGGCGACCAGATAGACCCAGCGCCTCCTAGAGGAAAGCCCTGAAACCTCGTCGAGCAGTTTGAGCCTG
>DATGVR010000141.1:0-1998 GCA_035300255.1 Nitrososphaerales archaeon | reverse complement strand
GGCAGTCCCTGTCTTTATCGAAGGAGCCAGTCCGGGCGACACTTTGACTGTGGAAGTTCTTGAGGTCGTGCCCGGGGACTGGGGTTGGTCAGCAATCGTCAACGGACTTGGCCTGCTCGAGGAATTTCAGGAGCCGTACCTGTACCTGTGGAACCTGAGGAAGAAGGATTTCGCCGAGTTTGAGAAGGGGATCAAAATCCCAATCAGGCCCTTCTGCGGCACGATGGGGGTCGCGCTCCCGGAGGAAGGCTCCTTCGAAGTCCTCCCGCCTGGCAAAAACGGTGGGAACATGGACATCAGACACCTGGTCAAGGGGAGCATCCTGGAGCTGCCTGTCTTCGTCGATGGCGCGCTCTTCTCGACGAGCGACCTGCATGCGGCGATGGGGGACGGGGAAGTCTGCGTGACTGCAATCGAATGTCCTGGGACTGCGAGGTTCAAGTTTGGGGTCAAGAAGGACTCCAAACTCAGCTGGCCCAGGTACTTCAGCAAGGGCGACGAGAAGGCGAAGAAGGGATACTACACCGCGACCGGCATCGGACCCGACTTGATGACAGTGACAAAGGAATCCGTCCGAAACATGATCGCTCATCTGACAAAGAACTACGGGTTGACGAAGGAGGACGCGTATGTCCTTTGCAGTGTTGCCGCTGACGTGAAGATACACGAAATAGTCGACCAGCCCAACTGGGTGGTGGGATCAACGATTCCCCTTGACATCTTCCCCGACTAAAGCTAAAATCATGCAGGCTTAGATTGCAAGCGGGAGAGTGGCAGGGACCTGTCTGCAGTAACCAAGCTTGTAGAGAAGGAAACCATCCCTTGGATGGGTCGGCCCCTGAAGAGAAGGGAGGACCAGCGGCTGATCACAGGTCTTGGTAAGTTCGTCGATGATGTGAAAATGCCGGGCCTGGCCTATGTCGCGTTGCTGAGAAGTCCCTATGCCCACGCCCGGATTACGAAGATCGATGTCAGCAAGGCAGAGGAGATGGAAGGCGTGGTCTGCACTCTGACCGGAGAAGAAGTTGCGAAGCTGACCGACCCCTTCCTGCAAATTTCCGCCGCGCCAGCCAACAAGCTGAAGGACTACTGCCTTGCGGTCGGGAAGGTTCACTTCGTCGGTGAACCAGTGGCAGCCGTCGTGGCCGAGACGAGAAGCATTGCCGAAGACGCGCTGGAACTCATCGAAGTCGAGTACGATGTTCTTGACCATGTGTTGGATGTACGTGAGGCCCTGCGGCCAAAGGCTCCTGTGCTTCATGGGGAGGTGGGCTCAAACCTGGTCTTCCATGAAAAATGGGATTACGGAGACATGGACGCCGCGATGAAGGAAGCCGACAAGGTGTTGAAGGAGGAGCTCCATTTCCACAGGTTCAGTTCGACCCCCATAGAGAACAACGCGGTCCTTGCGCACTTCGACAAGGCGACCGGATTCCTCACGATGTACCTCAACAATCAGATGCCCATGTTCTGCATCCCTTGGGTTTCCTTTGCGCTCAGATTTCCATCCAATAGAATCAGGATGATTACGGGAGACATTGGCGGGGGGTTCGGCACGAAGATCATCAGCTATCCCTACATGGTCCTGACGTGTCTGCTCGCGATGAAATCCGGGCGTCCAGTCAAATGGATAGAGACGAGGACCGAGCATCTCCTGGCCGCGAATCATGGCAATGAAAGGACGTTCGAAGTCGAAATCCCGGTCAAGAACGACGGCACGATTCTAGGCTTCAAAGTCAAGGCCTGGGACGATTGCGGAGCCTACACGAGGTATGAGCCGGCGGGCGCGACAATCTGGGCTCAGGTAACTCCAGGCGCCTACCGTTTCAAGAACTTCCAGATGGAGTTCTTCCAGGGAGTGACGAACAAATGCCCGGTGGGGCCCAACAGGGGGTACTCGAGGATGCAGCACCTCTGGATGCTCGAGCGGTGCGTCGACATCGTAGCGAGAGAGCTGGGGATTGACCCGACGGAAGTGAGGCTGAAGAATTTCATCAG
>DATGVR010000140.1:0-10824 GCA_035300255.1 Nitrososphaerales archaeon | reverse complement strand
TCCTTGAGCTTGAACTCCCTGAACAGCATGACGTCGTTGTAGTCCCCGTAGCTGCACACCATCACCACCCCGCTCCCGAACTTGGGGTCGACGCTCCTGTGGGCCTTGATGGGCACCTCTCTGTTGTATATCGGGATGATGGCCGACTTTCCTATGAGTTTCTTGTACCTGGCGTCGGTCGGGTTTACCACCAGCATCTGACAGGCCGCCAGTAGTTCGGGCCTGGTGGTGGCCACGGAAAGCTCCGCCTTGCTGTCCTTCACCCTGAAGGTGTTCGTAACCAGGAAGGTCGGCAGCTCCTCGTACTCGATTTCAGCGTCGGCTATCGTGGTGTTGCAGTCGACGCAGTAGTTGTTTGGCCTGTTCGCAAGGTACACCAACCCCTTCTTCCAGAGTTCGATGAATGACCACTGCGTCAGCTTCCTGTAATCTTCCGAGTCTGTCCTGTATTTGTTGTAAAAATCTCCAGAGATTCCCATGGTCTTCATGAGGCCCACCATGTATGCCTCGAGGTCGTCCAGGGCGTGCTTGCAGAGGTTGATGAACTCCTCCCGGGGCGTCTTCCTCATCTGAACCCTGTACTTGCGTTCCGCATAGATCTCAACCGGGAGGCCGTTCCTGTCTATCCCAACCGGGTAGAGAACATTCAGCCCTCTCATCCTGGCCGACCTGGCCACCATGTCGATCTGGGTATACTGTGTAAGGGCTCCAGGGTGCCATGGCTTGCCGGAGGGGTAGGGTGGAGGCGTGTCCATCACGAAGTTACGATTCTTGTTGTTTGATGGCTTGAATTCGAATATTCTTTCGTAATCCCAAGTCTGTCTCATCTCAGCCTCGAGCCTGGGGTCCCATGAAGTGGCCTCAAGCTTCGCTGAGAACTGTGGCTGCAAACGAATGCAGGCTTGCGCGCTGAGGCCTATATGAAGTTGCGACAGATTTTCGGCGGTTTGAGACCCTCTCAACCTTTCATTCGGCGTAGACCGAGGGGTCCTTCACCCCGGCGTCTCTGAAAGCAAGTTTCCGCCTCTTGCAGTTGGAACAGCGTCCGCAGTGAACCGGCAGCTTGACACCTTTCACTCTCCTGAAACCAGACCCGGAATAGCAGCTGTACGTGTACTCCCAAGGGACCCCCAGCTTCTCTCCAAGCTCGACCACCTTGTCCTTGTCATAGGTAATGAGAGGCGCAAGCAGTCTATACCCGCCGTGATGAGTGGCCTGCTCTGCAGCCCGGTTCATCTCCTCGAGGAACTCGGGGGTGTTGTCCTTCATTGCCACTGGTGTCTCCCTCCTGATGCCGATGTAGACATCATAGCGCTCCCCATTAGAGATGTAGAATGATTCCGCATGAGAGAGGCCCACAAGAAGGAGGACAGCGTTGCGGCATGGGTCCCACCACTTGAGAATCCTCTGCCTGGCTTTCTCTGGGTCCCAGAGGTCTGCCTCTTTCGTCTCTGCGATCTCCTTCTCCGGGTGGGTGAGGACGGACGTGCTTATGTCACCCAGCCACCTCAGGTCGATGATTTTCAGTGGGAGGCCGAGGGCCTTCGAGATTTGCTTTATGCAGAATTCCTCGTAGTCGTAGGTCCGCTGCTTGTAGTTGCAAAATATCAGCAGTTGTTTCTTTGGCTTCAATTCTTTGTTGACGTAGTAGGCGGTGGTGACCGAGTCGACTCCTCCGGATATGCAGTTGATGGCGCTACGCTGTTCATTCATGTTTGTCCCCTCCTGACTAGGCGTCTCCTGTCGACGTGGATAGATTCGAGCACTTTTCCATGCTTTCGGAAATCGTAGGACTCTCCGGTCAGCTCTTGAAGGAGGTTTTCATAGGTGGCCATGTAAGAGAGTGCGATCTTCCGCTCCTTCTTGCTCAATGCGCAAAGACAGGCACCACACCTCGGGCACTCCCAGTCGCCGCAGGTCTCGCATGGCATAAGACCCGTTTTACCGAACCAATTCATGCATCTGAAGCAGCACAGCATCGTCGCCCTGCACATGTCAGACCCTCTCCGCCAGCAGAGGCTCCCTAACCTTGGCCAGGGCGAAGAGCAACGAGGATCCACCCATCACCGCGACCGTTCTCTCCAAGAACATGAAGGGCGTGATCACCGTCCAGAGCGCCCCGGGAAGGTGTAACACGGTTATCGAGCCTATGTTAAGTGTCACGAGCTCGCACATGGTTGCATCCAAGACTAACACGAAAGTCTTCAACCTAGTACCCTTACCAAGGGCGCCCGCCTGCAAAGCGATGGAGAGGGCGACTGCCAAGACATAGGGCGCAAGCCAAACCAGAGTCCCTCCGGAGAACAGAATGTACCAGACCATGCCAAACAAGACGTATGCCGCCGGAATCAGTGGGGACTTGTGGAACCCCAGGGCTCCCAGGACTATCGCCAGCGAGGGCACAAGCAATCCGAAGAATCCAAGGATCGGCACAACCGAGAGTTGGAATACATAGATCCCCAGCGCGGCCATCGCCCCCATCACCACGGCCTCCCTGGGCCTGAGCACCTTCGCCATCACCGGGAGAAGTATGATTGCCACCGTGATGAACCCCGCTCCTCCTATGAACGCATCAATCGGAATCGCACTTGCTACCACGTATAACGCGGTGAAGACCGCAATCAGAGCTAGCCCCCGAGTGTTAGTCCCGCCTGTTGTTTGGCGTCCGGCTTTCGTACGGTCTACAGCCTTTGTCCCTTCCCTACTCTCTACTCGCTTTTCTTTGTCCAATTCCTCCCACACCGTGGTTTCTATGGCGGATCGGGTGGAGGTCACTCACCCGCCTGTGTAGCCGCCCACCTTGAGATTGATTTAAGCGATTATCGGAACTTCCGGTCCAGGTCCGCCCTTTCCTGGTCTGTGAGCTCCCAGTCGCTGCCTCCGGCGTTTTCCGTGACGTGGTCTGACCTCGATGCCCTGGGGATCGGAAACACATTGACCTTCCCCGCCAGCCACTGCAGAGCGACCTGGGCCCTCATCCTCTCATACTTCGCGCTAAGTTCTTCCAACCTCGGATCTGACGGGAGCTTTCCGTGGCCCAGGGGATAGTACGCCAGAAGCGCGATCTTCTCCCTATCGCAGTAGGGGAGTATGTCCTGCTCGACATTCCTGTGAATCAGGCTGTAGTCCAGCTGGACGGAGCTCAGCTCTGATTTGCGCATGGCCGAGTGCGCCTCCTGAAGTTGATTGAAGTTGAAGTTGCTCACCCCCACATGCATCAGCTTCCCTTCGCCGATGAGCTCCTCCATTGCTGCCATAGTCTCTTGAATCGGGACCCCCGGGTTGGGCCAGTGCACCTGGTAGAGGTCGGCGTAGGTAGTTCCGAGTCGTCTAAGGCTCTTGTTGAAAGATCTGATTAGGTCGTCCCTGTGCAGGTGGTTCGGCCATACCTTTGTCGCGAGGAAGATTTCATCTCTCTTCCTATTTCTAATCGCCTCGCCCACCAAAGGTTCAGAGCGGTAGATTTCCGCGGTGTCGATGAGGGTCATGCCCGAGTCCAGACCCGCTTCGATTGCCTGGATCTTGGTAGAAGCGCCCCTCCTCCATCCCATGAACGCAGCCGCTATCCAGAGAGGGTCGTAGTACGTCCCCATCCCAATCTCGGAGACCTTTCCCCCGGTCTTGGCGAATTCCTTCAGCCGCATTTGCGGAGGGCCCTACCGTGTCCCCTTCGCCCTAGGGGCCGACTCAGCAGCGAGGACTTCCTTCGGCAGGAGCCAGTAGATGTCAGGATGTTCCGTCTTTAGTGTGGAGAACGTAGGCGGGAGCAGCCCATTCCTGCGAGCCCTCCGCACATTATACTCCACGAAGCGCCGCAGCTCGCTGCTTTCCCCCGCGGCTGCAACGAACGCCCTAATCTTCTCGATTGCCTGTTCGTCATCCACTTTCTTTACGTTGACGAGATACGGGGCAAGTACCAGCCATACAAGCCGGTGCCTCCCGTCGGATACGGGATGTTGAAGGAGGTCCTCAACGTACAGGTATCCCTTACTGGTCTTCGGCCTTGACGCAGGCACGTACTGCACCACTCTCGCCTTCAGTTCCTGCAGCTGCTTCGGGAACGGGGCCTTGCGCAGGTTCCTCACCCCTTGAGCCACAGCGACCTGGGCGCAGTCTCCGAACAGGTCGTTGAGCATGTTATCTGTCATCAGAATTATCCCTGCGTCGAGCTCCTGCCTGGCGAGCTTCCATTTCGGGTTCTTCCCGAGCTCATACTTCGACACCAGCGAGAGGTAACCCTGGAACGGCAGGAAGTAGCCGGCACGCCCGCTGGCTGTGTCTGTCTGCTGGAAGGCTACACCGAAGCACTCGGCCATGTTCACAACCTTCGCCCCGGGCGTCTCCCTGACGAAGAACTCCTTCGCCCTCTCCGCCTCCTTCTTGGAATACCTCGATGCGAGGGCAGTGTCCTGGCTCGCCACCAACGCCCCGGCGAAGAAGCTCGAGAACTCGACCAGCTCCGAAATATGAGGCTCGTACCTCCCCCTCCCGAGGGCGCTGAGGAGCCTGCTCTCCGTCTGTCCGATGACCTCTCTGCTCGCAAGCCCGTCCTCCACGGGGACCGATTCGAAGAACTTCCTCGACCTCGGGGCGAAGGGATACCTCAGCTCAAGGTCTGACAGCAACGGCCCGCCGTAAGGCAACTTCTCAGTTTTCCTTGGCCGTAGACACTATCGACATCACGTCTCGGTCTCTGAGTACGTAGTTAGTAGGAAGATGCAGGCCTGTCCTGACATCGATGGCGTAGAGCAAGCCTTTCACGAGGTCCGTGTGTATGTCCCTTGCCAAGTCTTCGACTGTCGACCCGGTCGGGAGGAGGTGCACGTCGGGAAGGATCCTCCCGTTCTTGTCGGAGAGCTTCTGCGGGTCGTGTACCGGGTACACTGCGTTCTCGCGCAGGAGTTTGAAGACCGCCGAATTCATGGCGAATTGTACTCCGGTCCTCAGGTACTCCCCGAAGACCTTCCGCCTGATGTAAGCCAGAGCGCTCTTCTGCGCTTCGTTCAGGTCCTGAGGCTTGAGAATCTCGAACCTCTCCTCCCCCGGGACGTACCTGATGAGCTTCTTCGACTCTGCCCTCCGCAGGGTTAGCTCCGCCTCTCCGCTAGTGGGCACGACGATAAGTCCCTTGTACTTCTCCCGAAGCTTCCGGAAGTTTTCGGCAGCGAAGGGGAGGTCCATCTTGTTGGCAATCAATAAGGTAGGTTTGGAGTATTCGCGGAGCGACCAGCAGAATGCCTGGATGTCCTTCTCGTTCCAGGAATCGAAGGCCTTGTCGTCCAGCCCGGAGTCTTTCATCGCCGTTATCACGTGCTCCTTCCTGACCCCGATTCCATGCATCACTTCCTCGACGGCGGTAGGGACGCCGTGGCCTGGGGTCTTCGAGAGCTTCGATATCTTAGGGAGGTTCTGGGTGAAGAGCTTGGTGTACCAAAGGACGAGCTCCAGTTCAACGTCGGCGAAATCCGCTGATGGGTCCCCTGTCCCAGGCTCTGAAATCTTCCCATCCTTGTCGACGCCCCCCGACGCGTCGACGACGTGCAGCAGTGCGTCCGACTGTGCAGCCACGCTCAGGAACTGGTTCCCCAGCCCCTTCCCCATCCATGCCCCCTTGATCAGGCCCGGGAGGTCTGTCACCTCGACAGGGATGAACCTCCAGCCGTCTTCGCACTTGGAGTTCTTCGGATTGTCCTTGACGCCAAACTCCTTGTGCACGCACAGAGTGACCACACTGGCCACTCCCGTCTCAGGCGACTTTGTGGTGAATGGATAGTTGGAAACTTCTCCGGCGAGGAGTGTCATCGAATTGAACAGCGTGGTTTTTCCAGCATTGGTCTTTCCTATCAGCCCAATTCTAATCACTGCAAAACACCGTCCTGTGACAAGAAGGTCAGCGGAATAAAAACAGTTCCGCTGGTGACAGAATCAGGGAGAGGGAGCAGAGCGCCAGGCCCTCACCGCCTCGTACCAGAACACGAGCGCAGCGGCGGCCAGGGCTAAGGTGAGCCACTCCAAGACAGGTACGAAGCTGAAGTATTGATAGCCCACGAAGGTCAGATACACAACAAAGACTGTGAATACGACGGCATAGAACACGAACCTGGGCACAATCAGCGTCCCAAGCCTTAGAAAATCTCTCATGACATCCACCTTGACTTCGCCAATTACTTCATACTCGCCGTTAGTCTCTGAAACCAGACCGAGCTCCTTGAGCTTGTTCAGGTGGTACTGTGCCAATGAGGGGTTCGACATGAGAAGTGCCCTCTGGACCTCTCGCACCCCAACCTTCCGCTTCTTCAGGGCGTAGACGTAGACCCGGAGGGTGTTCCCCTTGAGCTGGGCGTCCACCATCCCAGGGGTCTTCTTTTCGGCCCGCGCGGACTGCGTCGGCTCTTGTTTACCTGGTTCGCTCATGAATGCCCCAACTCACCATCGCGTTCGAACTCACGTTCAAAAACGTTGGTTGATAATGCGATGCCTCGATACTTCATCGATAATAGGAATGGCGACCCACGTTTGAAGCTAAAAACCAGCGTTGCGGCATACGGCCTGGCCGGCTTGGTCCTGGCAGGTTTGCTGATCTTCTCGGGGTCGTCCTTGGGTCTCCTCAACTTCGGCTCGTCGGGGGTCCTTTCCGTGCTGCTCACCGACCCTCCAACTGTTCCGGAAGGAGTCTCCGCAGTCTACGTCACCTACTCCAATATCGCGGTCCACGTAGACAGCTCAGGCGATGCTGGGTGGGTCACAATCGCAGGGGCGGGGACGATTGATACGCTGAAACTTGTGAACCTGAGCCAGACGATTTCCAGTGCGACAATACCCAGCTTTGCCTACAACCTTGTTGCCTTCGATATCTCCAGCGTCAAGGTAGATTTCATGGGGAAGAACTACAGCGCCACAGTCAACTCCGGGAGGCTCGTCGTCCCGATTGTAGGCGGTGTCAAAGTCAACTCAGGTCACCCGGCTGCGGCCCTGGTCGACATGCAGCCGACCGTCCTGAATCTTGGGGATCAGTCTAATCCGAGATTCGCTGTCTCCACTGGTGCGAAGGCTCTCCAGGTGCCCGAGAGCGAAGAAACTCCTTCGATGAAGGAAATCGGCAACAGGGCCTCGCTAGAAGGAAGCAGTTGGTTGCAAGCGTTCAGGGCTAGCCACTTGGATACGCTGACCTCCTCTGGGCTGACCTTGACACACGATTCACTCTCGTTTTCACTTACAAACCCCGGGTCCGATTCGATCACGATAAGGCTGGTTGTGGTGACTCCACCATCATCGGGTGAAAGAGTGACAGCCGCGCTAGGTTCCATAGGCAACTCATTCGTCTTCGCGGTCGGGTCTGACGGTTCTTTGAAACTCCAGGCCGCGGGTTCTGGCCAAGTCGAATCGGTCCTCGAAGCTTCCGGGTACTCGCTGGCTGGGGGCGCGACTCAACAGTTCACTTACTCGGGAGCAATCACTAGCCTCCTAGGAGGGCATGGAATCTCCAGCGGAACGAGCTACAACGTAATCGTATTCGGCTCCGACGCTCTCAGCGTTCAGACTGTCGTGGCTTCTTAGCTTCTGTATCTCAGAATCGCGCCGACCCCGCCAAAGGACTTGAACATGCTCCCTTCTTCAGTCCCCGTCGAGATCACCTCGACCTTCGAACCAACTTGGAAAGCCATCTCCTCAAGGACGTCCACAATGTCCTTCTCCGTCACCTCGAAGTCTGTCGCCCCACACTTTGTGCAGGGGACCGAAGCCATCTCTTGGCGCTGGTGGATCCTCTTCGATGCCTGAACAGTCTCGGATTTCACAGTCCCGCATTTCTTGCACCGAGCTTCCAACTTCACCATGTCCAGGTCGTCGGAGACGAGCACCACCTCGGTGCTGGCCTTCTGCAGGGCCTCGATGACCCTTGGGAGACCGTAGACTGCGAGCCCACCCTGCTTGTTCACTTCGAACAAGAACTTCTGGACCAGCTTCTTCTCCTCCACCAACCTGACGTCCTTTAGAATGTCACCTGCCTTCTCGACTAGTTCCCTCACGCCCTCCCTCCCCGAGTAGCCGAGGTCGAGCACGGCCACGATCTTCTTCTGAAGTTCGTAGTGGAGGAAGCCTCCCTTCAGGAACTCGTCCTTGGTCGGCCCGGGTCCGCCGACGATCATTCCGGTTACCTTGTTGCTGTCGATAAATGCCCTGGTGGCGTGCTCTGCTACCCTGTGGTAATAGTAGGTCAGCTCCATCTCCCTTCCCCGCTCGTACCTTCTCGCCGACTGCCCTCCCTTCCTCGTCTTCCCTGAAACACCTGAAGTCATGACATCGACGATTTCCAGACTGTCCCCGCTCAGTATCCCAAGTCCGGTATCGCTCGCATCGATCGAGAGAAGCCCGTAGACCTTGTCCTCCTTGAGCATGTCCTTCAGCCATTCTACGTGGAAGTGGTCGTCGCACTGGTACAGGTACTGGACGACGGGCTTCGGGGGGATGATTTCGTAGACGTTGACGACTTCGCTCCCGGGGCCGTTCGTTGGGAGTGCCCCCGCGAAGATCACTAGCCCGGTGTCGGGTGCCGTTCTGTACAGCTTGAGCCGCTGCATTGTCTTAGTAAGGGCATCTTGCACGTGGTTCCTTGTGGTGTCTGACTTGATGTTTCCCGCTGTCCCCCACTCTTCACGGAGGTTCGCAATCGCCTCGTGGACGGGCTTCTTCGGGGGTATGTACAGGGAGACAAGCTCCGTACCCCTCCCCTCCTTGTTGCTGAGCTCGGAGATTAGCTTCCTAACCTTGTATAGCCTAACGGAATCTGCCTTTGTCGACAATGCAGGGCTACCTCTACGTCAGGTCGAAGAATCCGAATGGGAGCCGTAGGTAGCTGGCATTGGAATACTCTAAATCTTCGTTACTCATTTATAAAACCTATCACACCACGAAGCAGGTTAGCGAGGAATTACATAATTGAAGGCCGTGCTCAGGATAGGAGGTTCAGTACTCGGGTCCCCCCCGTCGGCCAAGGTAGTGAACGCCTACGCTGACGTGATTTCGGACGTAAACTACGAGGGGCATTCTGTCGCTGTGGTCGTCGGGGGCGGCCCGATCTCAAGAGAGTACATCAAGTCAGCAGCCCAGATGGGCCTCTCATCGTACCAGCAGGACACCGTTGCGATTCACGCCTCGAGGCTCAACGCCCGCCTGGTGGCAATGAAGCTCGGCGGGGTGAGTAGCGTCCCCACCTCCATCGACGGCATGCTGCAACGACTCGCGAGGAACAGGGTCGCAGTCATGGGGGGCCTCAGGCCAGGAATAACGACGGACACCGTCGCCGCCATCGTCGCGCAAAGGTGGAGGGCGGACCTCCTCATCAAGGCCTCCGACCAGAACGGGATCTACACCGACGACCCGAGGACCAACAAGAAGGCGAAGAAGCTGGACAAGATCACCTACGAGAAGATGAAACAGATTCTCGGGGGGACCCACCACCCAGGCATCCACCGCATCGTGGACCCGGTGGCCGTCGACCAGCTCGCCGAATCGAAAGTCAAGCTCGTCGTATTGAACGGGGCCGATGCCAAGGGGGTCTTGAAGGCCATCCACGGCGAGAGGATAGGAACAGTCGTAACCTGAAGGTGGAACGGGGAGAGTATCGCCCGGAAATGGTCTCCGACATAGTATTCGTCTCCCTAGCCGGTTCCACCTTCGTGGCCTTCTGGTCGTCGCTCGTGGAAGCCACCTACCTCACCCTCCGTCCGGCCTCGCTGGGGCCCTCGATTGCAAGCGGGTCCTCCCGTGCCACCCATGCTCACGAGATAGTCAGCGAAAAGACGAGGCTCGTCGCAGTCACGACCCTCATCGACACGATATCCAACGTAATCCTGGCGACTTCGATAGGCCTCATTCTGTCGGACATCTTCGGCCCCATAGGCTGGGTGTACAGCGCGCTTGGAGGGTCGTTTGTGATAATGACTCTGCTCTACCTGCTGCCGAAGGCAATCGGAATCGAGAACGCCCTCAGGATGTCACTCATTCTGGCTCCATCAACGAAAGTTATCATGGAAATCCTCGCGCCTGTCGCCGTTCCCCTGACCAACTTCGCCAGGAGGCTCTCAGAGAGGCTGGTGGGGAAGCCAGGCTACAAGGAGGTGGACCTTGCCGCCGAGTTCGAGGACGTGGTCACAATGCTTGAGAAGGCTGGGCACATCGAGCCAGACGCGGGGAGGCTCCTCAGGACAGCTCTCTCCTCATCGAAGAACACCGCCGCCGACGCCATTACACCTACGGAAGATGTCGTGTCAATCCCAAGTGACGCGACAGTATTCGACGCACTCAGAGCAATGGGACAGACGAACCATCCTCGTATGCCAGTCTATGACGCCGGGAGAAAGATGTACATCGGCGCCGTGACTTTCAGGACGATCGCCAAGGCAATTTCGAGGGACCATCTAGATTCAGGCATCCACGACTACATGATACAACCGGCGCGCGTCTCAACAGAGGAAGGCCTGGCGACCGTGATTGAGAAGATGCAGGATGCCGGCACCACCATCGCCTTCGTCTATGAAGGAGAGAAGATGGTCGGGGTGATCACCCTCTCCGACATAATTGAAAGGATCCTTGGAGTGAAAGTCTAGGGAGTTTCACTAGAGTAAGTTCCAAACCATTAAATAATCTGAAACGTTCTTAGAACGCATGGCCGAGAAATTCGGCGTCGAATGCCCCTGCGGCTTCACCATGAGCACTCCTCATGGCATGGACGACGCGGTGGCTGTCGTGCAATTGCATCTCTCGAGGGTCCATCCGGACATGGACAGCTCACGGGAGGGTGCGATGAAGAACATCAAGAAGATG
>DATGVR010000139.1:0-11731 GCA_035300255.1 Nitrososphaerales archaeon | reverse complement strand
CTGCTGGAGATTGGGCAGAGTCAGACCTCGATGGCAGGCCGGTCTATTTGAGAGTCGGCTAGAGAAGCCTTCTCGCCAGTCTAGACAGGCCGCCCAGCCAACCGGGGAGGAGGAGCTCGAGGAAGGCCATGTCATCTTCGTTGAACGCCTTCAGGGCCTTCATGATGAGCAGGTACGAGATGAGGCCCACGGGAATCATGATTAGGGATGCGCCAACTTCGGCAAGCCTCCCCAGCCCTGCCAAGTCCGCCACTCTTAGGAGAGTGAATACGAATAACGCCATGACCGACCCTGCTCCAAGGGACTTCGCATAGGCACCTACGTCGAGAACCAGGCGACCGGGCCGCCAGACGAAGTACGCCGTCAAGCCAAGGGTGATGAAGAGCATAGTCGACCGTCCGAGGGCAATCCCGAAGAAACCGTAGTAGGGGACGGTCAGAAATGCGACGGTCAGGAGTCCGACAAGACCCACCAAGTTGCTGATCGTGAAATGGTGAGCCTTATCGTCGATGAGTAAATCTGAAGAGTAGACAGCTGCGACAGAAGTCAAGGATATCGAGATCGCTATGACGGCCAGGACAGGGGCTCCGGCTGCGTAGGCGTCCCCAAAGAGCCTGAGGAGGAAGGGCGAGATGGACGCCAGGACGAAGCCAAGGGGCATGGCGGTTAGGCTGATGTGCCGGGTGTAGGCTTTGAGCATCCTCCGCTTTTCCTCTTCCTTCCCCACGTAGGCACCGAGGGCAGGGACCAAGACGTTTGTGGCGGCGCTGGTGACAAAAGACGCGACAGCCGCGCCGACTGTAGCGATGTTGTAGACTGCCAGCGGGGGGAGCCCCAGTTGGAGGAAGGCGAGCAGCTTGTCGCTCTGGCTGACGGCGAGCCCCATCAAGGCTGCGAGGAAAACCGAGAGCATGTACTTCAGCACCGGCTTCATGGGCGCCTTGACGGAGACCTGGGTGCTCAGACCACGGAAGACGTCAACATTGGAGAAAACCGCGAGAATGGAGTCTCCAAGGGCGAACCCGATGAAGACGCCGGAGGGTCCCATGCCACGGAGCAGCAACAATCCCGCGAACGCATATCTGAGACAGCTCGAGAGAATCATCATCTTCCCCGCGGAGGTTGTCCTCTCTCTTCCGAGCATTGCATAGACGCCCAACTGGCCGAAAGCATAGACGGCGGCGTCAACACAAGCAAAGAATACGGCGCTCGCCTGGGGAGGCCCTGCCACAAGGTTGGCGATGGGGGAGTAGGACGACAGGGCGACTATTCCTAGGGAGATGGCCCCGGTTATCAACAGCGAGAGGAGGTACACTCTCTTCCCCGAATTCTGCCCCATGCCGCGGTAGAGAGAGAAGAAACGGGTGACTGCAGGAGGGGTGGCGACGACCCCCAATCCTCCGATCGGGAGCGCGAGGACGGAGATCGTTGTCGCGGATACGAGGACGACGTTGAGGAAGGACACCAGGCCCACCTTCGCCTGGTCACCGGAATAGTAGTTGGTCAGGAGCACGAGGAAGAGCGTGTTGAGGATTAGCGCTGCGATACTGGCAAGGTAGAGCGCCGCGGCACCTCTTGCTATCTTTGCGTCGGTCTCAATCAATTGGCGCGCCGCGGTTTCGATGGGCTATTTAATGAGGAGTCAGGCAGTCTTCACGTAGTCGGTCAGGGAGGCCTGGTACGCCCCCAGCGTCCGAGCCGAGAAACCCATCTTCCTCAGGTCCCTCGCGAACTCGGCTGCGAACCCATGGACCGTGTACACCATCTCCGGTGATACTGCCTCGACAAGCTTGACGAGCTCCTGGTAGTCGCAGTGGTCGCTCAATGGAAAAGAGTAGTCGGCGGCCAAGGAAAACCTGTAGCCCGACCTGATCGCCCATCCGCTGAAGGCTATGATGATCGCGCCGTACTTCTTCTTGAGCTGCGACATCAGCCTGGTGCGGCCGCTCGACATTGGGCTCACCATCAACCAGGGCCCATGTGGAAGTCGGTCGACGTCCTTCGCAGGGTCGAACCTCCGTCCAGGCTTGAGCTGTACGCCATGGTCGATGTGGATCTTGTTCATCTCTGCTACACTTTCGTGGTAATAGACCGGGTCCCAGGCGGAGAAGAAGTACGACAGCAGCTGGGCCTTCCCAAGGGGATATCCCATCAGCACCACCGGGTTTCCCCTGTCGTAGGCCGAGGCTATCAGGTCGTTCACGTCCTTCACCAGCTTCGCGGTGGATGGGAAGATGTAGTCTGGTATTCCGTACGTTGTTTCCATGATCAGGATCCGCGCCCGCCTTGTCCTGCACTTGCCAAGGAAGGCCCTCGCCCTTCCAGACGCGTCACCGGTGTAGTAAACCTCGTCGGCGATCCTCAGGGCCCTCGACCCGAGTATGTGACCAGAGTCGAGGAGCTCAACCCCTTCGACCTCATCCGTCGTCTGGCCCAAGTCGTACCCCCGGGCCATTGCAAGCTCGCGCGTTTCAGACGAAGCTATGACCCGCTCGTCCCTGGACGGGCTGTGCATGTGGTCGATGTGAGCATGCGATACGAAAGTGAAATCAGACCTGACCTGACCTGGAGGGTCAAGGACGAACCGCGTCCGACCGATGTCGACCTGTATTCCTCCGTTTGATGTGATTGTAGTCCCTCCCAAGGTCGAGGGCCGCAAGAATGTGAATGGGTATTAAAACGATGAGAGGAAACGATTCATTAGGCTAACAGCCGTTCCAGCAAAAGGAATACTTTCGCGAACCCCTCGGTCAGAATATGATCTAAGTTGGGTCAGGGTTTTTACTGGGTATGAGCACTAAGACTGATTGGGAAACCAAAACAATCGGAAAAACCAGGATTTGTGATGAGACTCGATCAGATCATACGTATACAGATTCTATCCTAACAGGAAGCAGAATGCGGTTCTCGAGGAAACATTGAGGCTCTGTTGCACACTCTACAATGCTGCGCTCGAGCAGAGACGCTTCGCTTACAAATCCAGTCAGCCTGTAGATTACCGTATTCAGCAGAACCAGCTCCCAGAGCTGAAACGAGGCATGCCGGAGTACCGCATTGTGCATTCCCAAGTACTTCAAGACGTACTCCGACGCGTCGATAGAGCCTTCGCCAATTTCTTTGAAAGAGTGGAGCGCAGAAGAAGAGGAGATCACCTTAAGGTTGGATACCCACGGTTCAAGCCAGCCTGGAGATACAATTCCATCACCTTTCCTCAGGTGCAGAGATATGGGATAGTCGACGGACACGTCATCCTTCCGAAGATAGGGATACTGAGAGTCTTCATGCACCGAGATCCTGTTGGGGAAATTAAGACTATGATCGTCAAACGTGACAGAGTCGGGGATTGGTATGTCATTTTGACAGCTGAGCTACCAGACATTCCTCGGCGGAAGCCAAAGTCTGCGATCGGCATCGACCTTGGCTTGATTAAACTCGTCCAAACTAGTAGTGGCGAGTTTGTGGAGGCCCAGAAGTTCTACCAGAAATCCGAAGCAAAGCTGAATCGGGCTCAAAGGAGGCTGAGCAGCAAAGCGAAGGGCTCCAGGAACAGGGCAAAGGCAAGAGTGAAGGTAGCGAAGATACTCCGTAAGACTCAGCGCCAGCGAGAGTACTTCCTGCACAAGGTCTCGAAAGAACTAGTCTCGAGAGCCGACCTACTGGTCTTCGAGGACCTGGCCATATCCAACATGGTGAAGAACCATTCTTTGGCCAAGTCGATCTATGATGCTTCTTGGGGAAAACTCTTCCGCTACGCCTCTTACAAGGCTTCGAGCGCCGGTAAGAGTGCCATAAGAGTGGATCCCAGGGGAACAACGAGCAACTGCGTGTGCGGGTCTAAAGTGAAGCTCTCCCTGTCCGAGAGATCATTCCATTGCGCGAAGTGTGGTCTGACCATCGACAGGGACCTTCACGGGAGCTTCGGCGCACTGCGGAAGGTAGGCTGGGAGGCAGCCGAACTAACGCCTGTGGAGATGAGGCCACTACTGGCAGCAATACCAGCAAGCCATATCGAGGAAGCAGGAAGCCCGCGGCAATAACCGTGGGAGGATGTCACAACGATGAAACGCGGAAGACCTTCCACTCGTTTGGCCCTAGCGAGGCTTCGAACGTCATTGTCGGGAGGACCCGTAGACTCCCGGCTTTGGTCCAAGATTCCTTCTGCGGGTCGTAGGCCTCCAGGGGGACGGAAAGATGCTTGGACAGGTCCGCGGCCCTGGGCGAAAAGTTCACTGCGACCCTGGCCGCTGACGAAGTGGAGTTCCCGAGGCAGATGACCTGCCCGGGTCCGAACAAGCTGATCCCGTAAACGCCCCTAGCCGCCAGGTCGATCTGTTCGGAATTCGCGAACTTGTTCCCCGACTTCGTTTCTATGGGCCCCCCGCTGAAGAGGTGCGCCTTCCCAGCGCCTCGCCCGACGAACGCGGCCGAGAGTCCGCCCGCCCAAAAATCTGCGGCCATGACCCAGCCTAGGCCAGAAGAATCAGGAGGTGTCAGTGAGGCTTTTTCGGGAATCGAGGGCATTCCCAGCTCCCCCTGCATGATGGCTTCGATGAACCGGGAGGCGGCAACGTAATCGGTGTCTTCCCCGTGGGCCTCGCCACGGTCCACGTCGACCCACTGAGGGAACTCCCCGGGAGAGCCCCCAAGCCTGATGATGTCCGCCCCCACGATTTTGGCGACCTTCTTCAATGCAAGGCTCCCGATTCCTGCCATGCCGACCCGGTAGCACAGGTTGGCGTGGGCGAGGGCAGCGCGGGGCCACACTGCTCCTAATTGGCCCCTCCCGTAGTTTCTGTTGAAGTAGACCCGGTTTGAGTCCGGGACGCATCTGGGCCCATAGGGAGTGTCGAAATCTTTCTCCGTGAGCCTATGGGCCGCGGCCTGCTCGGCTGATGGGTTGAACTGGTGCCTGTAGCATGCGACGGCCATGTCGATTGTTTCGTCGTTCCGAAGTCGGCCAGACGAGTCGCGGCAAAGCGAAAGGAACCCTCGGTCGTCGACGAGCCTGGTCTTCACGCCATCAGAGATCATTGCGGCCCGCTCAGCGAACTTCCCGGCGTCCTCTGACTTCGACAAGAAGCGGGCAACCTTGGAAGCAGCCGAGAGCCCCGAGGCTACTGCCAGCGAGACTTCAGGGATCTCGCCGGTGGGGTACCCCCTTCCCAAGAGTCTCCGCCAGCCCTGCGGCAAGCTCTTGTCTGTCAGTACGGTGAAATCCTTGGAGGAGTAGATCAGGTACGTCGCCAGCTTCCTTACTAGCGGGTAGAACGACCTCGCAATTTTCTTGTCCTGAGACAGCATGAGATGGCCCGAAGCGCCTCGAAGGAATACCGCTGTCTCCAGAATTCCTGGGCGCGTGGAATCCGACGAGTGAGGGAGCGAACCGTCCTTTCGGAGGATAGATTTCGATTCCATCAAGATGTCCTGCGCCGACTGCGGGTCGGAGTAGGACAGGGCCCTGAGTGCCTCGTACCTGTCCAGCCGGTATGCGGCGTATTTGCTCCCGTCGGCGGCTGAAATCGCCCAGGCGGCGGATTCCGTGATAGACTCGTCTGAACTAGCTACGAAGAAGCCTTGGGGCGAAGTCTGCCTTTCTCCCTTCTGGACCACACCGAAGGCGGAAAGGGCGGCTTCTAGCTTGAGCGGGTTATAGATCGAAGCGAACGTGAGTTCCTTCATCTCTCCTGGCGCGAGCTCGAGGTCATGGGAAGAGAGCACCAAGACCTGGCCGGACATACCGGCTGTGGCTTCAGGGAGCTCACCACCGGCTTGCCTGTCCTGCGCCCTTGACCTGTCGGTGGTCATGTAGAATCTGGACGGGGACGGAGTCGCGCCTATGACCCTGGCCGAAGGCGGGTCCGAGACTTCATCCATGGCGACATGGCTCTCTCGATTGAAGGCGTTGACGCCCAAAGAGCCCCATCTTCCCGAGATTTCTCCGAACTGAGCTGCAGTCGGGTCAGAAAGGTCGATTACGCGCAGCCTCAGCTGGGTCTGCGAGACATTCTTCAGCCTCACGTGCCGCAGGTACCCCGCCGACCCTCCTCGGAAGAACTCCAGGGTCTGGGCGGCATCGACTGCGTCAAAGACTCTCCCTGAGAACCCGACGGATCTGGGGCCTGGGCGTACGAGCCAGTCCTGTCTTTGGGCCTGTATCACAATTCCAGCCTGAATCTTGTAAATCCACGCCTGTTCGAAGCCAAAGAGGGACCTCCCTTCCTCGAGGGAGTCCATCGAACGGACGGAGGCGTCTGAATCTACCAAGATTCTGAAGCCGCGCATCCGAAGGCTAACAGACTTCTTCAGGCTCGACGACTTGATTCCTTGAGGCCTCCTCGGAAGTGCTTCTAATGCAGCGCCCAACAGGACTGTTGTACGAGGGTTCGAGATAATATCTGGAGGATATACTGAACTTGAGCTAGTAGAGACGGTCAGTTAACCTGAGCTGTTGCGCTTCCATCTTGTTCCGGTCGGAGTGTCCTCCACTATGATTCCGGCCTCCAACAGCTTCAGTCTGAGCCTGTCAGACTCTTCGTAGTCCTTTTTCTTTCTGGCCTCCTCCCTCTTGGCCAAGAGTTCCATGAGTTCTTCCGCGAGTTTGCCCTCGCTGAAATCTAGAATTCCGAAGACAGAGTTGAACTTTCGTAGGAGTTCTGTGGCCCCGGCCGCCCCTTCCTTTCCCAACGATTTGGCGTCAATGAGCGCGTTGCCCTTCTTCACAAAGGTGAAAATGACTGACAGCGCCTTGGGCGTGTTGAGGTCATCGTCCATTGCAGCCTCGAATTCGGAGAGGGTTTCCTCGACAAGGGACTCATCTGCCCCACCCGGCTCCGCGACCGACTTCAGCCTGGAAACGAACTCCTGGAGGCGTGCCCTTTGGGAGCGGGACTGGTCGAGTGAGGTGTCCATCAGATCGATCGGGTCTCTGTACTTTGAAGAGAGCAGAAAGAGTCGAATCGTGAGCGGCTCCCACCCTTCCTTGATGAGGTCCCTGAGGTATATCACGTTCCCGACGGACTTGTGCATTTCGGCCCCCTTGATGTTGAGCATTTCCGAGTGAAGCCAGTAGTTGACGAATTTCTTCCCAGTGGCAGCTTCGGACTGGGCGATTTCGTTCTCATGATGAGGGAATTTGAGGTCCATGCCACCCGTGTGTATGTCGAAGGACTCGCCAAGATACTTCATCGACATGGCCGAGCATTCGATGTGCCATCCGGGCCGACCCTTGCCGAGCTCAGTTTCCCAGAACACATCACCGTCGTCGGGGTCCCACGCCTTCCACAATGCGAAATCCGTCGCCTCCTTCTTTTCTTCGTAGTGGTCCTGGGAGACTCTCCCGGCTTCTTTGCCCGTGCCGAGCTTTACTCCGGAGAGGGCGCCATATTTTTTGAACTTAGAGACGTCGAAGTAGAAAGACCCATCTTCGGATTTGTACGCGTACTTTTTCGCGACCAAAGTCTTGACTAATTCTACCATGTCGTCGATGTTTTCAGTGGCCCGCGGGTACTTCTCCGCCCGCTCAACCCCGAGGGTCGCGAGGTCTTCCATGAATTCATGCTCAAAGAACGAGGTAAGTTCGAGCCGGGATTTCTTGAACTGTTTGATTCCCTTGATTATTCTGTCTTCGACGTCGGTGATATTCTTCACCTGTGTCACCTTGAACCCCTTGAATTTCAGATATCGGCGGAGAAGGTCCTCGAAGACGAAGGCTCTGAAATTTCCGATGTGGGCATAGTTCCACACCGTCGGCCCGCAAGTGTACATCCTGACCTCTCCCTCCTTTATCGGAGTGAAGGTCTGCAGTTCTCTTCCGAGACTATTGAAAAGCTTCAGCAATTGCGGGCACCCGCCCTGGGTGCTGAATTGAAAATAAAAAGGAACGGGAGAGTAAGATCTACTTTGTCAGCTTGCCAATCCTGAAGATCTGCTTGCCACAAGAGGCACAAGTGCCCTTGATGGCAGGCCGTCCGTTCTTCAGTTTGATTTGCTTGGGATTCTTGATCTCCCGGTTCTTCTTCTTCTCGTAGACGCAGTATCCGGTTACCACTGCGATATTCCTCGCCTCCATCGGAGCTAGTTTGCTATATAAACCTGAGCCAACGGGGCTCAAAATGGGGTTTTTTCCGTCTAGACGCTGATTTGACGGCGATTCGGGATTCCAATGGCTCGGAGTCAAGGTGGAGGTCGTCCCGATTCTACAGGAATCGGCAGCGATTGACGGGCTCCACCGTCTTCAGTTTCTTTGTTGGCAAATCAAAGCAAGACCTATGCAATGAACGGGAGGAGCACTACCTTGACAACTCGCCGATTTGGGAGGAAAGGGCGAGATTCTTGCCTTGCATCACCCGCAAGGTCAGAAACAAATCTCGGCAGGTTCGCTGCTCCGATTGAATTAAAGACCGAAGAATTGCCGGGATGGCCCACTTTGCAAAGTCCCGCGCTCAAAACCCGGGCCCTGGGCTCGCTGATCTTCGCAAGAATTGTCTACGCGATTAATTGGCTGAACTTGGGCGCGATATTCTACCTGGTGAGTCCCGACATCGGAGCTGGAGTCTCTGGACTCGGGACTGTGTCCTCCACGTTCTTTCTCGGAGTCGGTCTGATGCAAGTCCCCGGAGGCCTATTGGCGGCAAAGTGGGGATCGAAAAGAGTGGTCGTCGCTGGCATTTTCCTTTCCTCGATCTCCGCACTCGGGACTTCGGTCCTTTCTACTATTCCCCAGATGGCTGTGTTGAGGTTCTTCGTGGGAGTCGGTATGGCTCTGGTGTTCGCACCGGGGGTCGTGATCCTTGCGAGGCTGATCGGAGGAACGGGAAAGTCAGGAATCGGAGTAGGGCTCTTCAACTCTGCTTTTGACCTGGGCGGAGTGGCTGCCTTCATTGGATGGATCGTAATTGCTGCTGCTACGGGCTGGCGGCTCAGCCTTGCGCTGAGCGGAGGCTTGGGGATAATTACTGGAGTCCTGGTCGCACTCTTCGTCCCCGGAGACAATGCAAAATCGGAATTCAATATCACCAGGGCTGGGACGCTTTCCATACTGTTGGACAAACAACTGGTTATTCTTGGACTTGCGACGCTAGGCCTGGGCGTCGGGAACGCGGTGATTACCGGGTTCATGGTCTACTATCTCCACAATTCTCTCTCGATATCGGGGACCGTGGCAGGACTAACAGGGAACCTGGTGACTTTTGTTCCCATCTTCACCGCCGTCTGGGGAGGTCGCTTCTACGACAGAATCACCAAGCATAGGATGGTGATGATAATCTCCCTGCTTGGAAGCGCTGCGTGCCTGATCATAGGGGCGTTTCCGTCATTGTTGGCCGCCGTCGTGTGTTCGGCTCTTGGGGGCGCGGTTTCTGGAATCGGTTACACGTTCGCCTTTGCAGGGGCCAGAGATATTCATAAGGCCGAGAAAGAATACGACAGCCTCGCAATAGCATGGATTAACAGTATCCAGCTGACTGGGTCTTTCTTGCCGCCAATTTTCTTTTCCTACCTTGTAGAAGTGCAGGGGTATTCACAAGCTTGGCTGGGAAGCGCAGGACTGACCCTCATATTTGTGATCCCTGTGCTGTTGATGGCTGAGCGCTGGACCCACTAGAGGGGAGTGGCGATGATCTCGTCGCCTTTCTGGACGTTCACCTCCAATCCCGTGAGACCAATCTCCTTGATTTCGGGGACCGGTATTCCCAGCTCTTCGATCTTGGACCTATGACGTGTTATGGCCTGCATCCAGGCCTGAGACCTTTCTTCGACAGTTGGGACTCCGAGCCCCGACTTGAAAGCCAACTCTTCCAGCTTCTGATCGTACTCGAAGAAGTCGTCGGGGAGCTTCCAGAAATCGTTCATAGGCTTGAACAGGAGCGGCGAGAGGTAGATGAAACCGTGCTTGAGCTGCCGGGAGATGCTGGACTTGTCTTCCTTGGACATCCTCTCCGCGAGCCGCTCGAGCATCGCCAAAGTCCCGGTCAGATGGCGGGACTCGTCCCGCGTGATGTTCCTGAACGCAGTCGAGTAGACCTTGTTGGTGGAGCGCTCTCCGACTTCCCTGAAGATGAGCTGGGCTCCGATCTCAGCGAAGAAGAAGCTCGAAAAGATCAGCTCGAGGGGGTACTTCCCCCAGGCCTGGTTGAAGGCGCTCCAGTACCTGCTGCCGTTGTCATACAGGGCCATGATGTTGGCGAGCGCCTTTTCTTCGAGAGTTGTCTTCGGCTTGAACTTGTAGGGGAAGTTAGGGCAAACCCGGGCACAAGCCCGCCTGCAGACTTCGTCGTGCCTGCACTCGTCGAAGGCCACGGCGGAGAGGAACTTCTTTGTCGGGTCTTCGAAGTTGTGGGTGGCAGCCTGGACCGCGGCCGAACCAAAAGCACCTATCCCTGATTTCTCAAAGAGTGCAAGCTTCGACAGCCAATAGGCCTGGGCGACGGCCTCTTCGGAGGAGAAATTGTTCGCGTCGACTTCTGACCAAGGGAGATCGACTGGGCTCCAATTCTGAGGGAACCAGAGCTCGTAGGTCTTGAGCAGTGTCTCTGAGACTACGTCCCAGTTCCCGGGGAAGACGTTACCAGCGCCGTTCTCGTCCAATCAGATTACCTGTGCTATGAGCGGGACGCCCTGTAATTAAGGAATAATTCGCCTTACGAAGACTTGACTGTTATGGTGCCTTTCATGTATGAGTGGTACGTGCAATGAAAGGAATACGTCCCTGCGGCGAAAGTGTGGATGAAAGGCATCCCGGGATGGATGTCGCCGGAGTCGAAGGTTCCATCGTTGGAGGTGACAGTGTGAACTACGCTGTCCTGGTTCAAGAAGACGACGGTGTTGTTGACCCCGACCACCAAATTGAGGGTGCTGGGGTTGTAATTGAGGGAACTGTCCGACCCTGTGTTGGGGAGGATCTTGACGGTGAAACTATTGGGAATCCCGGATTTCACGACGACCTTCCCCTTCATCCAAGAGGTGTGGTAGACGCAGTAGTAGGTGAAGTTCCCCGCCGTGGTGAACGTGTTAGTCCAGCTCTTTCCGGCGGTGATGTCTCCGGAGTTGAAACTATTGTCCGTGGCGGTGACCGTGTGGATCGCTGTGTCCCTGTTGGAGAAGGTGACCGTGTTGTTGAGTCCGATTATTAGCGTGATCGTTGCTGGACTGAAGTTCAGAGCCGTGTTGCTCCCGACGCCTGACGGCATGACCACCGACCCGCTGGAGACAGATGTGTTGCCGCCACCGAGCTGGGGCTGAAGTCTCAGGACGAACTCTCCCGCGATGGCAGCGCCTAGGATGATGCCGATAATTCCAAGACTCAGCAGGAGTCCACGAGGAGGCCCAGGATGTTCATCTGTCTCCATCTATTTCACCCGAGGGATGCCAGGAGGGCGACGAACAGTGCGGAAAGGAACATGACAGGTATGAGCGCGAAGAGACGGAGCGAACCGGGCTCGTCCTTGAGCTGCATGTAGAAGAGGACGACGGCCACCGCCTGACTTGTCGCCAGGATCGTAATGACTGCGGCTGCGGTGGAGTAGGCCGCTATCGTGTAGAAAGCCTCGACTTCGGCTAGCACTGCCACGACCATGTAGACCCAGACGCCCAGGGCGATGGTTGTCTTCATCTCAATCTCCTATAACAGGTAGAACAGCGGGAACACGAAGCACCAGACTATGTCGACGAAGGCCCAGTAAAGGCCGAAGTTCTCGATGGCTTCGTGGGAATCCTTGGTGTAGAATCCTCCGGT
>DATGVR010000138.1:0-12284 GCA_035300255.1 Nitrososphaerales archaeon | reverse complement strand
GAACAACATCGTCTTCATTGGGTGACTAGGACTCCAGGTTCTTCGCGACGCGGAACTGGTCGCCGACCAGGGACCGCATGTTGAGAAGGCCCAGCGGGCGCCCGTTGTCAGTCACGAAAAGGGTGCGAATCCTGTGCTTCGCCATCAACTTGACTCCCTCTGAAAGCGGCGTGTCGGCTTCCACGGAAATCATGGGTGTTGTCATTATCTTCCTTACCGGGATGCTGGACGCGAAAAGGTCGTCCGCGGCGATCCTGTAGAGGACGTCTCGTTCCGTGAGAATCCCCTTGGCCTCTCCGTTTATGAGGACGAGGATGTTCCCAGCCCCTTTTTCCCGCATCATCTGTGCGGCCTTGAGGACCGACTCGTTGGCGTCGATCATGAGGGGGTCGGTCTTAACGAAGTTTCTGACCATCGGCACCTTAGCCTCTGATGCTTCAATCCAGAAGGTCAGTGAATAGTGGCAGTTGGGGCACTCGTCAGGTGTCTTTTCACCTTCGAAAACGTTCCCGCAACGATAGCACTCCCACCTCGGCATATTAAGTAAACTGGAGGTCCGTGGTATATTAAGAAAGTGCGGGTCGGCCGGTCGGCGCGGTCTGCTGCGGGACAGGCTGCTCCGTTGGACCCAGAGCGATCAAGGCCCTGGCCTTCTTCTGGCACATGGCTGCATTGTCAGTGTAAATCTTCCAGGGAGTGTAGCTCTCCTCGACCTTCGCAAGAAGGAGGAGGATTTCAGCGGCTTGAAGATAATGGGAAATGGCCGTTCCGGAGTTTCCGGATTTCTCGTCTGCGACAGCGTCTGCAATGAGCTGTTCTGAGTACCAGCGGAGTTTTTGGGCCCGGTTCATCTGAGTTTTAGGTGCGGGTTCCAACGGTTTCGTTAAGGACCAGGGCGGGGCAAAAGACGCGCGAGTCGAATTTTCTAGACGAAAATGAGAACCGAGTGACAGCCGGTTCAGGGTTTGTCTCTGTTCTTGACCGTTTCAGTCTCGAACTGCTTCTCTTCGGTGGAGCCCTTCATCGCCAGGGTCGATGCAGAATGGGCACTCACCACCGATGCCACGTCGTCGAAGTAACCGGTTCCGACGAAGGCCTGGTGCTTGACGCCGGCGTATCCTTCCTGCTCGGACATGAACTCCTCCCTCTGGAGTTTGACATATGCCGTCATCCCCTCGGCCGCGTATCCCTTCGCCAGTGAGAACATGGAATGGTTGAGGGCATGGAAGCCGGCGAGTGTGATGAACTGGAACCTGTACCCCATCGACGCTAGCTCCTCCCTGAATGAGGCGATCTGTTCTGCCCCAAGATTCTTCTCCCAGTTGAACGAAGGGGAGCAGTTGTAGGCGAGGATCTTTCCGGGGTATTTCTTGTGGAGGGCCTCGGAGAACTCCCGAGCCTCCTCGAGGTCCGGCTTCGCGGTTTCGAACCAGAGCATGTCAGCGTAGGGGGCGTAGGCCAGGGACCTTGCTATGGCAGCTTCGAGACCGTTCTTGACCTTGTAGAAGCCTTCCGACGTCCTCTCGCCGGTCATGAACTCCTTGTCAAGGGCGTCCACGTCGCTGGTGATGAGCGTGGCAGCCTCGGCGTCGGTTCGGGCCAGAATCAAAGTGGGAGCCCCCATGATGTCCGCGGCCAGCCGTGCCGCGACAAGCGCTCTGATGAAATGCGAAGTGGGGACGAGGACCTTCCCACCGAGATGGCCGCACTTCTTTTCCGAAGACAGCTGATCTTCGTAGTGGACGCTGGCAACCCCGGCTTCAATCATGGCCTTGGTCAGCTCGAAGACGTTGAGCGGGCCTCCGAAGCCCGCTTCGCCGTCAGCGATAAGTGGAACGAACCAGTCGGTCCACTCCTTGCCCTGAGAATGCTCGATTTGGTCTGCGCGTTGGAGAGCCCGGTTGATCCTTCTCACGACCGCAGGGACTGAGTCATAGGGGTACAGGCTCTGGTCAGGGTAGGTCTGGCCTGCCAGGTTCGCGTCTGCCGCCACCTGCCATCCGCTGACGTAGATCGCCCTTAGGCCGGCCTGGACGGCCTGCACAGCCTGGTTCCCCGTCAGGCAGCCAAGGGCAGACACACACGAGGTTGTCTGTAGCTCAGTCCAGAGCTTTTCGGCACCATTCCTTGCCAGGGTATGGTCTATTTGGATTGAACCTCTGAGACGGACGACGTCGTCCGCTGTGTAGGGCCTTGTGATTCCATCCCACCTTTTCCTCCGCCACTCTTGTTCCACGTCGATGACCTCGGTGGTGGTCACGTGGGTCCGCCTTCCATGGCCAGGAGCTCTTCGTATGCGGGGATGGTGATGAACTCTGGGAACTCCTCAGCGGTCGCCATCTGGGCAAACAGCTTCCCCGCAAGATGGACCTTGCCTACGTCGGTTTGTCTGCGTGTATTTGACAACGCGGCCACCTGGTCTGAGATCAGATCGTGCACCATCTTCGCCGTTACCATTCTCCCGTCTGCTAGAGTGGCTCGGTTCCTGACCCACTGCCAGAGCTGGGCGCGACAGATTTCTGTGGTTGCTGCGTCCTCCATCAAGTTGTTGATTGGGACGGATCCCTTTCCGGACAGCCATGACTCTAGGTATCGCAGCCCGACGTCAACATTGGAAGCCACGCCCTCAATGGTGATCGTGCCCTTGGGGACGCGCAGCAAATCGTCCCGGGTGACGCCGACGTCGTCTCTCTTTACCCTGAGTTGGTTTGGCCCGACCATCTGCGAAAAAGCATCCATCGCAATGCCTACGAGACCGGGGTGAGCTACCCAGGTGCCATCGTGGCCCAGAGCGAACTCCCGCTCCTTGTCGGCTCTCACCTTGGCTAGTGCGGCGTAGTTGGCGGCCTCGTCGTTTTTGACTGGAATGTAGGCCGACATGCCCCCGATGGCATATGCACTCCGTCGGTGGCAAGTTTTGATCAGGAGGTCGACGTACGGCGCAAGGAATCCCTGGTCCATGGTGAGCTGCGACCTGTCCGGAAGTACGAACTGGGAATGGTTCTTCAGCTTCTTGATGAAGCTGAAAATGTAGTCCCATCTCCCGCAATTGAGGCCCACGATGTGCTTCCTTAGCTCATAGAGTATCTCGTCCATCTCGAAGGCTGCCGAAAGTGTCTCAATCAGGACGGTGACCTTGATGGTACCTCGCGAGAGACCCAGATAGTCCTCGGCGACCGATAGCACTTGCTCCCAGAGCCTAGCCTCCTTTGCGCATTCCAGCTTTGGGAGGTAGAAGTATGGTCCGCTACCTTGCTTTTGGAGCTTCCTGGCGTTGTGGTGAAGAAAGATTCCGAAGTCGAAAAAGGACGCGGTCACCGGTCTCCCTTCGACCAGGACGTGCTTCTCGAGAAGATGAAGGCCTCTGGGGCGGACGATGAGCGTCGCCGTTTCCTCCCCAAGAGCATAGACTCTGCCTTCGGGGATGACGAGCCTGATGGTCCTGTCTACGACCTCCATGAGGTTGACCTGGCCGCGGACGATCTGTTCCCAAGTCGGGGAAAGCGAGTCCTCGAAATCGGACATGTAGGTGCTCGCTCCCGAGTTGAGCGCGTTGATCACCATCTTCCTGTCCCCTGCGGGGCCTGTGATTTCGACCCGTCTGTCCAGAAGGTCTGTGGGTATCTCACAGACCGACCATTCGGAGGTCCTGATGCCGTTGTCCTCTGGGAAGTCCGGGAGAACGCCGGAATCGATCAGCTTCTGCCTCTCTGCCCTCTCCCGCAGGAGCTCGGAGACCAGAGGAGAGAATCTGCGAGAGAGTGCTGCCACAAGCTCCATAGCTTCTGGCGCAAGGACCTTCGACGACCCCTCGAGATGTGGGGCGACAATTTCAATCCTCTCCACCGATTCGACCGTACTCAATCGGTTCATTTGGCCCTCAAAGTTATTTAACGCTATGCATATTTTTGGATGAAATATCATATTCGATACGGAATATACGTATACTACGTAATGTTGAAATATCGTCCGTGGGTCCTCCAAGGATTCTTGGAAGTCAGAAAGGTCCAGAGCACGAAACTTGGTACATTCTTGGTAACTATACCAAAGGAATGGGTCTCGCAAATGGGCCTCACAAAGGGAGGGCATGTTTCGCTTGAGCTTGAGGGCACCGACGTCGTCGTCAGCTCTGTGAGCAAGAGGCAATCGACTCAATCGAGGCCTTTGGACATTGACAAAGTGCGGGACCGCAGGATGCTGGAGTTGAGCATTGGGTCGTCCTACATCCAAGGACACGACATTACGGAGGTCGTGTCCAAGGGGAAGATTCTCCCCGAGCAGAAACGATGGATTCGTGAAGCCGTGGTCAACCTGGTCGGGGTCGAGGTGGCCGAAGAGTACTCGAACAGGGTTGTCCTGCAGTATCTTGTCGACCCCAGGATGATCGACCTCGACCAGACGATGAAGAAGTTCAGTGATTTGTCGGTCGCGGTCCTGAGGGACGCGGTGAATGGCCTGGCCGCTGGGGACAAGGTGCTCGCCCAAGACGCCTTCGAGCGAGGCTACCAATCGACGAAGCTCTACAGACTCTTGTTGAGACTCTCACTTCAATTCCTGAGGAACAGGAAGTTGCGGGACGAGATGAAGGTGTATGCCGTCGACGACATCGTGATGAGAATGATGGCCATCAAAGACTTGGGGAGGACTGCATACTACTCGTACAGGACTGCTCAGCATGCAACGGAAATCGAAGACAGCGTCGACTTGTCTGCTATTAGGGCGGTGAAGAAGATGGCCGCAACTACGGCGAATATGCAGGAGCAGGCCTTTGACGGCTTCATCAAGCAAGACGTGAACATGGCGAGCTCTGTCATCGACCAGATGGACGAGGTTCGAAAACTGTACAAGGATCTGCATGGTCTATCCACAAGAGGCGGAGCGGTCGATTCTCTGCCGTTCAGGCTGATAGTCAGGGACATCAGGGGGATTGCAGGATACGCCGTCGCGCTCGCGGACGACGCAGTCCTAGCTTCGTTCGGCTAGCCGCTGAAAGTCTCAGAAGGCTCCGGATAGACAACGTTGGTGACGATGGTCCTCCCGCAGGAGACACAGTTGACGACTGTTTCGGCACACTTGGTGTGATACCTTGAACCGCATTCGCACTCGACGAAGGGGTCCGGGGTCTTGCTCTCAAGTACGGACATTATCTCCTTCCCGCAGTGGAGACAAGTCCTCATATGCTTGAGTATGTCGCGCATCGTGAAGATGCCCACGATTCGACCGCTCTGCGTTACGAGCATCCGTCGCAGCCCCTTCCTGACCATCAAGTCGATGGCTTCCCGCAGGGGCATGTTGTAATCGACCGTTATCGGTGGAGACGTCATCACGTCCTTCACCTTGGTCGTGGCAGCGTCGAGTGATTTCGAAACGACCTTCTTCAAGATGTCCCTCTCGGTGAGTATGCCGACAGGCTCCCCCGCCCGAGTTGCGAGGACACTCCCCCTGCTGTTTTGTACCATCAGACGAGCAGCCTCGAGCACTGAGCCACCCTCGTCCACTGTAATCAGTTCGCGGCGGGCAATACTACCGGATTGGACGTCGAGTACCACGGCAAATTGAAGTCCTGTGGGGATTTAACCGATGTGGAAGATTCAATTCGTCGAGTTATTCCACCCGAACCGGATGGTCGACCCTACCACAATGTTGTTGGCGGCGGCAAAGCCTGACTTGGCTTCGATGACGTAGTTCGCCTGGGCGGTGGGGGTGTACCTCGCGCATGTGTTGCTGTCGCTTGCCAGGCAGGGAGGGGCTGAAGCGACTAGGTAGACCACTCTGCCCGAGCTTCCCGTTGCATTCAACCAGATCATATCGAGGCTCGTGGGCGTATCGAACATCCAGAACTGCCAGGGGCTGAAGTAAGGGAATGCAAAAAGCATGGTCGTCGTGTTTGTGACGGCCTTGTTCATCAGGCCCTCCTGCCATTGAGCCTGGTTCGTCGCCGTGTAGGTGAACGAATAGGTTCGTCCGTTGACCATGAAAGACGAAGGGACTGCAGTCGTCACAGGGCCCGGGCTGCTCGTCGCCACATACACCGAGTAGACGCCGATCAAAGCGATTCCTGCGACCACTGCGATGACCATGAGCCTGGAGGCCTGGACCAATCGGATGACCCCTCGGCCAGATGGATATTTCTGCAATATAGGGAGGCATAAATCCTGAGAGAGGAAGCGACAGCAGGATGGATCAGGACGTCTCGAACCTCTTCATGGCCCTCGTCGAGGTTGGCAGAGTGCGGGCTGTGAGGCAGGAGTACGAGGTCTTCAGGTCGGCGGGGGGAGACTTCGTCGTCTTCAGCCCGAGCAGCAGGGGGTCCTCGTCGTTCCACATGACTCGCGTGCCTGCCGAGAATGTGGAAGCTTTGCGCAAGATGCTGACCAGTGATGGTGTCACCACTGGTTCATTGATGAAGGACGAACGACTGGAGGAGGTGTTCGGGTCAGATGAGAAGGTCGCAAAGAGGTTTGACCTGTTGATGGCGCTGTATGTGTTGACCGCCCTCGGGAAGGCGGAAATGAAGAAGTCGGGAAGGATCCTTGTGTTCAGCAAGCGGCGTAATGACGACTAAGGTTGCCTGGCGCCGCACTTCGGACAATACATTGCGAACGACGCCATTTGCGTACCACAGTTTGCACAGAACTTTGAACTCGACTGAGGTGCCTGAGGAGTAGGGTTTGCAGTGGCTGCGGGCTCCGGGGCCATGGGCGCTTGTGTCACCGGCGCGGGGACCATCGGTTGAGCCTCGTGGATTGAGAAGAAGGCGACGACCTGCAGGATGAAGGCGATGAATAGAATCAAGAAGCCAACGAAAATTATCGTCAGCAGGGCGCCCACGAAGTAAAGGGTCCCTGCGGTCCTGAACATGCCAACGTTGAGCCTTGTCGCAATCTTGGCGAACGCATCCCGCACGAATATCGAGGAGATAATCAGCGATATCCATCCGATTGCCAGAGCGGCGATGACACCGAGGAAGGCCCCGAAACCGAAGGTGAAAACCGACAAAATAGCCCCGAAGAATATGACGTAGGCTACCAACGCAACCCCGATGATGCCCGTTATTACTGCGTACAGCATGTTGGTGAATATCGTGTTGTCTTGAACTTCGTCGGAGATTTTCTTGACAGCGATGAGAGTGAGTATGTACCCCACTATGTTGATGAACGGAATGATCTGGAGAATCGATCCGATTCCGCCAAGTATCTTGGCATCTTCGAGCCTTCCCAAGCTGCGTCGTCATCAGGCGGCGTTTCAGGTCTTATAACAATGGAGCCAGCGACCGTGCTCAAATTCTATGGTCGGTCGCGCTTGTTTTTTAAGGGACCGACAATTGGAAGATTCTGATTCACTTGAGGGGACATGACGTTCCGCTTGAGGACGAAGACCCTGCAGTAACGATGAGCCCGAGAGATGAGGAAGTTTTCAAAGCAATCGGCGAGGAAGGGCTTTCGATGTTCACCTTCGACGGGCTGCGGAGAATTACAGGCGTTCACCCCGAGACCCTGTCTAGGACGCTGGAAAGAATGGAAGAGGACGGGATCGTAGTGAAGTCCCCCGAAGGGTACAGCGTCACAGACAAGGCGAAGGTCACTTTCGGGTTGAGGCCAGCGTATGGAGGAGAGAAGAGGATCCCGATTCTTCACACATTCCTCCCATACGGGGCAAGTGCAGGGGTCGTGGTCTCTGCGCTGAAGGGAAGGTGGTTTGATACTATGCGATGGGTCGGAATGGCACAGAGCGAGGAGGGAGTGGTCATGAAGTGGGTCACGGATGATGGTTCTGCCGTAGTCGATGCCAGGTTCGCCTCGGGCCAGCTCGATATTGAGGCCAGGGTGTCGAAGGAAACTGACCTCCCGAAGGCCGTGCGTGCAGCCCATCAGCTGATGGGGAGGATTTCGAGGCTCTACTCCAGCTCAAGGCCAGGAAGTAGGGTCATGTTGATGCACATCGACTACTTCAAGCCCTATGCCATGTGAGTAGATTAGGACCGAACCTGCTCAACAAGTAGCCGCCGTTTCTTACCGATGGCAGGTGATTGTGTCAAAATGACAGGAACAGAAGGAATGCAGCTCTTACAGTCTTTTTCAAACGCTGTGACTGAGCTGGCAGATGGCGTAGCACCATCCGTGGTGAACGTCAACTCAGGGAGGAGGAACGGAACTGGAATCGTCTGGTCGAAGGATGGCCTGATATTGACGGCTAACCACGTGATCGGACACTCCGCAGCTCCTCAAGTGACTTTGAGTGACGGACGGGAATTCGAAGCCAAGATACTAGGCAGAGACATGTACACTGATGTCGCCCTACTGAAGGTCGAAGCGAATGACCTCTCGCCTGTGAAAGCAGGCAGCGCAAAGGAACTCAAGGTTGGGCAGTTCGTCCTGGCCCTGGCCAACGCTTTCGGCAAGAAGCCTTCGGCGACCTCGGGAATCATAACGAGCAACAGGAGAAGCATGCGAGGGTTCTGGGGCATCATGATCGAGGACGCAGTGGTCTCGGACGCGAAGCTCAACCCAGGTTACTCTGGCGGGCCCCTCGTCGACGCGGCGGGAAGGCTGCTCGGGATGAACGTGGCTTACTTTTCCGGAAGAGGAGTGGCCATCTCGGTCGACTCTGCGAAAGAGACGGTCGAGAAGCTGTCCAAGGACGGCAGGGTGAAGAAGGGATACCTCGGAGTGGTGGTGGAACCCATAGAAATCCCCGAGGAACTCTCCAAGTCGCCCGACATCGGACAGGAGGAGGGCCTCCTGGTTAGGTCCGTCGAGGCTGGGTCTCCGGCAAAGTCCGCGGGCCTCGTATTGGGGGACATCATTCTGAAGCTCGGGGATGCCCAAGCTACCGATGAGTACGAGCTGCACAAGGCGCTATCCAGCGAAGTGGTCGGGAAGGCCGTCAGCCTGCGAGTGCTGAGGGCTGAGAAGCTCACCGAGCTGAAGATAACGCCCAAGGAAGCGGAGGAGTAGATGTTCCTCCGCCTTCAGGCCTCGGTTCCCAGGGAACCCTACTTCCCTCAGCCCGGTGGTCCGCGCGATCCTCTCCCTCCAATTCGCCCTCCTCGCTGAAGAAATCTCTGGTTTCTTGATTAGGAGCCCCTAGGGAGGGCCTGGCCATGAGCGACGTCAAAGCGAAGACCCCACACGGGGAGATGACCATCGACAAGCTGGCTGAAATCCAGCCTGGGATGGCCGCAATCATGAAAGACGTGGGAGAAAGGTACACCAGAACCTACTATGCGGCGAAGGGTGGGAACTGGAAGTTGGCCGCCTACGAGCTGAATCAAGTCAGGACGGCGTTCAAGGTCGCGAAGTTGACGAGGCCCAAATTCGCGGAGGATCTGGGAACATTCGACAAGGAGTACCTCCAACCTATTTTCAAGGCAATCCATGACCAGGACTGGGCCGCGTTCGTAGGGTTATTCGAGAAGGGCGAGACCGGTTCAGACTTCTATCATGACAAGCGGGGATACCCGCACATCAGGTACGTTCTCCCCAGGGACCCGCCATCTAACTTGTATCAAGGACCTCCAGAGAAGTTCAAGAGGGCATCTCGAGGTAAAGAGTAAGGGAGCTAAGGCCTGTTCTAGAGCCTGTTCACGAGCTTCATCATTTCGGCGTAGTGATGGTCGATTATCGGGGCTCCCTGTGTGCCCATCATCTGCTCAGCATTTTGTTTACACTGCGAGATGGCGGTGACAATCCCTTCCTTAGTGGGTTCGACGTAGCTTGCACCGCAGGAAGCGAAGACACCCTCTACGAAGCTTTTGACCTGCTGCTTGAGCTGTTCCTCTGTGACGGGCTGGTGCATGAGTTTGGCGAACTCCCCGTTCGCGCTCTCGAAGCATTTCAGAAGCTCGTCTCTTACGAAAACCGGCGTGACCTGGTCATCGGGGACCTTTGGCGCTGTGTATCCGGTCATTGTTGTTTCATTTCTTGATAACATATGTTATATAACCCTAACTGACAGAAGGCTAAGGAAATGCAAAGCGCTTCAACGGACAGGGAACTGCTGGAGAAGTTCGATGGAGAAGTATGGGCGAAAGTCCCCCATTTCGAGGGAAACAATGCTGTCAATTCGACCCCATTGGTCGAGGTCACCGATGTCCTTCTCGAGTGCGCCAAGATGGAGTACGGGCTGAAGCTGGGCGCGGAGGGGCTGCGCGTATTCGCGAAGTTCGATTCTAAGATTCATGGGGGATCGGTCAAGGTCAGGCCGGCCGCGAGCATCATAAGGGATGCCATCTCCTCGGGGAGGCTGGTCAAGGGCCAGACGATCTTTGAGGCGACCTCAGGGAACTTCGGGATTGCTCTCAACCTGGTACGGAGGCTGGGCCTAAATGTGGTTGCCCTAGTCTCAAGGAGACTCCAGCAGGGGGTGACGGGGCAACTTCAGTCCGACGGAGTGAAGCTGGTCAATCTGGACATAGACATCTGCCCTGCGCCCGGGTTTCAGGGGAGTGCCGATGCTCTGATTGCGAAGAGTGTGGCCACAAGCGTCAGACAGCAGCTCTCTGAGTTGGGGTTCGACACAGAGGCCTTTGATGGCGTCAGGAGCGAAGCTGAGGCACATCTGGGACGACAGGATGCCATTGGCCTGGCCAAGCTCCTTGCCCGTGCATACAATGGGTTCTGCACAGAGCAGTATGACAATGAGCTCAATGTCGATGTGCACAGGTCAGTTACGGCCCCTGAGCTGGACCAGCAGCTGGCGGAGAAGGGAACCTCCTTGGGAGAGGCGGACTTCGTGTGCACGTTTGGGACCGGAGGGACGGCCACCGGAATCAGCAGTTACGTAGCTTCGAAGTACGGCAAGAAAGGAGTGAGGGTGATCTTTCCACAGGCCGGTCAGGACGTCGCTGGGATCAGGACTAGGGAGAAAGCGACGGGACTGAGGTTCTACGAGCCCGCGGCTTATCTCGGAGAGCACGAGGTTGACTTCGAGGAGACGAGCAGGCTATTCCAGTTCTTCAACAAGAAGGGGTACGACGTAGGAGAGAGCGGGGCCCTGGCGCTGTATGCGTGCATGCAGCTGGTTAACTACGGAGTAGGAAGGAATTTCGTTGTCATGGTCGCCGACGGGGCTTCGAAGTACCTGTCAGAAGTCAAGGCCGTGGCGAGGAAGGGGAAGAGGGACCAGGTCAGGCTCGAAGAGGCTGCCTCCGCTATTGGCGAATACTCGGGCGTGGTCTGGGCGCACAACATGTTCGTTCCCAGAGAGGAGGGCATCAAAGTCATTGCATCGTCGCTTGGCATAGACCAGAGTAAGGTGAAGGTCGCCAATGTTATGGACGTTCAGGCGGTGCTGAACGGGCGTGAACCCTCGCAAGAGTTCGCGAAGCTCCTTCCGACAGACGACAAGCCAATCCTGGTGGTCTGCATGGCAGGTAACACTTCCCTGATGCTGGCGAAGGTGCTGGAGAGAAGCGGGGTGGCGGCTGAGAGCCTTGTGGGAGGGATTACAGGCCTTCCAGAGTCGAGAGGGAAGCAGCCCTTCCAGCTTGTAGAGATGGCGCGGAGTTAGACAGGAGCTCCGCAACTGCCGCAGAACTTCTGGCCGGGATTCAATGGTGAGCCGCACTGCTTGCAGTAGGCTGTGCCGAGTGCCGCGGGAGCTGCAGGCTGGCGATACGGGGGGACGCCTGCCGATGCCGCCGTGAAGGGTGACTGGTACCTGACGAGATTCTCTCGCAGGAGTCCGTAGGCCTTTTCCGCGTCCGCGTTGGGCAGGCTGCTAAGTTCCAGCGGCTCTCCTCCGAACCTGAGCGTACATCTTACGGTTGAGCGCAACATCCCCTTGTCCAGGACGACGTTGGAGATATCTTGATAGTTGTAATCGGTGTAGTCCTTCTTCAGCCCGAGCGCATGCGGGTGTCGGAGTATCAATCTCTCGTTCGTGATTACGACGGAGTCGATGTTGATCTTCGGATGGTAGATTTTCTGCTTGATGTACAGCTGAAGTTGTTCGTTCGGACCCAGTATGGTCTTCAGGTCGTCAGGAACTGGTTCTGACACTAACCTAACCCCCTTGACATGCACCTGCGCCCAGTTCGTATATTATGCTCTGCTTTTGAACGTGAATGTCAGGCCCGTTCGGCCATCTTCGATTTGGTTTCCGAGGCCGCGTGTAGGACCTCGTCGGCGGTGTATCGGTGAGGGTCCAATTCGAGGCAGACGAGGATGTCTTTACCTGAAATTTCATGCAGTATGCTGTTGAGGTCTGCGGTTCCTTCTCCGGGGATGAGGTGGTCGTCGGAGGCGCCGCCGTTGTCACTCAGGTGGACCTCCGTGAGCCTG
>DATGVR010000137.1:0-6097 GCA_035300255.1 Nitrososphaerales archaeon | reverse complement strand
GAAGGGAATCGAGTTGAAGGGAATACTCGGCGACTTGGCAGAGTGGGCGAAGCGATGGGAAGGCAAGAATCCCAACGAATCAGCCTACGTGCTGACCAAGTAAGCAACCTTCCCAACCCCAAAGAGTTCATCGATGGGGAGTCTCGAACATGTGTCCTTCATCCCCTTGGCGGAGAAGATTTCGTCGACCTTCCCTGAATCTTCCTATCGCGCGAGTCGAATGCAGAGATTCTCATCTCCCCTTTTTCCCGCTCAGGCTTCCGACATCTTCCCTTAGAACTCCATCACTAGCCCGAATGGCTTCTATCTGACCGTTGCCTAGAGATGAGAAGAGTGTTTAACCTACGCGACGAACAAACGACACTTGAGGAAGGTGCGTAATTCTAGGGCGGCACTTAAGGAGGACATAAGATCTTGAATCTCATTTCTCAGTTCTTGTGATGCACCTACGGCCCACTCAACCGCCTCCTGAGCGGTGGGTCAACGACCTACACCCACGACGCCAACGGCAACATGGTCACCAAGAACGACGGCTTCTCCTGGGCATTCACCTACGACTATGACAACAGGCTCACGAAGGTTGACCACGCCGGCACGACGGTCCTGCAGAACGTCTACGACGGAGACGGGAAGAGGATAGAGAAGACTGAGGGCGATTCCACCGTCTTCTCGTATCAGGGATTGAACGTGTTGTTCGAGAAGGACCTGAACTCCGGGGTGGTGACTAAGAGGTTCTACGCGAATGGGTTACAGGTGGCGAAGATGGTTGGGAGCACTGTGTCGTACCTGCACGAGGACCGTCTGGGAAGCATCCGGTTCGTCTCGTCTTCAACAGGAACGCATGTGTTCAGCAGCAACTACATACCGTACGGACCGCAGTTTGGCTCTTCCGGCGGTCCCGATGAGTTCTCGTACACAGGAAAGATCTACGACGGCAGCACGGGCTTCTACTACTTTGGGGCCAGATTCTACGATCCTGCGATGGGGAGGTTCATCACGCAGGATTCGCATGCAGGGACGCCTCAGGACCCGATGAGTCTGAACCGCTACATTTACGCGCGGGACAATCCCTTGAAGTACGTAGACCCCAACGGACATGACTGGTGGAATCCTTTCACCTGGACCCCGGCCCAAGCGGTCCTTGTAGGAGCAGTGGTGGCGCTGACCATAATCTCAGCGGTCCAGCTTGGTTTGGACCCTGCGACAGACGCACTCGATTTGGCAGCAGTCTCCGAGGCGGCGTCCTCTTTTGCCTCTGCTGCCACGATGACTGGAATGGCCATGACTGGCATGCCGATGGTTGCTATGACTACAGAAGATGTCGCTCCTGGAGTGGATGCTGCAGTCATTGCGACCCTAAGCGAGATGGGGCGACATGAACGCACTCTTGCTGCTCAGCAGCAGCTTGCTAACATCCTTGGCGGGACCACCAAGGTAGATAGGACCTACCTTCCCCCCGACGAGGCACAGCATTACACACCTTTCAGAATATACGATGTGAAGGCCCGAGGGCCCAATGGGGACCTATACAGGGAACTGAAGTTTGGTCCAGATACAGTCACTAAAGAGGAAATCGGAAAGGATAGATACATCATTGGGACGTTGCATCATGACGTGGAATATGACTTCGTGCCCGACCCTACAACTGGTGAAGGCCCTTCGCAGCGCGACTTGGACACCCTCGGCTACCATGGAATACCATGGAAGGTATGGGGCCCAGAATTCTGGAGAGGATGGAGGTCCTAGATAGGCTATGGAAGAAGCGGACTTCGGTTTCGAGAGTCACGTCAGCTTCTATGGGGGTCCGAATGACTGAGCGCCAGGGCAGTACGTCCTTCACGCTCCGATGGGCCGCCCTTGACAAGCACGTTCTCCTCGTGGCCGTGAACTGCGGCTCGGCCGATTGCAACACGTATGTGGGGGCTGTGGAGGGGAAGAACTATGACGAGGAAGCGTTGGGTGTCGTCGTAGACGGGTCGGTGGTCTGGGGCCTGCTGTCTGAGGTCTACTTTAGATCCACCCCTGGACGTGTGAGGACTCTCTTCGGAAAGGAAATATTCTCCCCCGACGACGAGCGGTTCCTCGAGCCTGGTCGAAAGCTTCCGCCTGGTGTAATAGGGATGAGGCCGATCGACAAGCACGTTCTGGTCGTAGCGGTGGCGCGTCCGGGTCGCACATGGAAAGCCTACATCGGTGCGGTCAAGGGAGACGACTACTACGAGGAAGCCTCGGGAGTCGTCGCGAATGGTTCAGAAATTCCTTTCGAGCTCGCCGAAGTCTGCTTCAAGGACCTGGCGAAGGGGAGTGTTAGAAGAGGCGAAGAATGGTATATTCCTCCACCTACAGAACGGGAAATCCAACAAATGCGCAAAGATGGCGTGAACCCGTTCATAAGTGAGAGAGCCTCCGAACTTTAGGGACAGCTCGACTTAACACTTCCTTTCGAGCGCTAAGACGGGAGAGATTGGTCCTGCTCTAGAAGTTGCGGCGCCGTGTCTTTCTAAAGTCAGTGGGAAGGCAAGAATCCCAACGAATCGGTCTACGTGCTGACCAAGTGACCGGTCTTTTCCACCCTCCAGAGTTCGTCGGCGGGAGAGTCTCGGATTAACGACTTCCGGCCTCTCCTCTTGTGGATCAGCGTCCGCTTCCCTGGCCGGAATCTTCCTATCGAGGTGACGGGGATGCCGAGAGGGTCCAGCGCACTCTTTACCCTCTCTTCCTTCCCGCCCTCAACCGCCATCAGGAGAGCACCGGACCCTATCAGTTTCAACGGGTCCACTCCAAAGACAGCACAGACCGCCCTTGTCTCGCTGGCCACGGGAATCTCGCCCTCATGGACCTCGAGCCCGACACGCGACGCGACGCTCATCTCGTAGACGGCACCGAGAACTCCGCCCTCCGTGCAGTCGTGCATCGCGTGAACGACGCCCGTCTGGAAAGCCTTCTCCGCCTCGTCGACCACAACCATTCTCTCGAAGAAGCGGGAGGCCCTCCTTACGGTGGTTGGGGCCACTCCGCGTCTGGCAGCCTCCTCCGCTAGAAGGGCTGTCCCCTCGATCCCCGCACTCTTTGTCATCATGAGGGTGTCTCCCGCCTTGGCGCCGCCCGCAGTGATAAAGGACCGGGCGATCGCGAACGCTGTAGTCATCACGATCGGCCTCCCAAGCCCCGGCGTCACCTCTGTGTGACCACCGACGATGGTGATGCCTAGCCGCCGTGCAGCATCGGCCATCTTCGAGGTGAGCTCCCGTACTGCCCCCTCGTCCACCCTCTCCGGTAGAAGGATAACGGACTGCATGAAGCCGGCCCTGTTACCGCTCGTCGCGACGTCATTGGCGCTGACGATGACGGCGTGCCATCCCGCTTTCTTCGCGACGCCAGTGACAGGGTCGGAGGAGACGATTAGATATCGGCTTCGAAGCTTCACAACCCCAAAGTCGAGTCCGACCCCGGGCCGAACCACCAGCTCCTCCGAGGGCGCTCCCGTCATATCGAGGACGTACTTAGTGAGTAATGCCGGGGGGAGCTTTCCGAGTGAAAGCTTCAAGATTGCCCAACCATGTCGGGACCCGGCATTTATTGAGGGTTCGGGGAAGGGGAGGGATTGATCTCGAGACCTGTTCCCCGCTTCGGGATGACCCGCTTGATACTCCGGACGAGGGGAATAGAGACAATAAGGCCGACGACGGCCTGCGCGATGTTGAAGGGAACTTCACCCGCCGCCGACACGAATCCTAGCCCCAACAGGATGCTTTCATACACAAAGTAGCCGAGGACCATCTCGCTGCCTCCCGCTAGGACCGAGAGCGTCGTCCATCCGAGCCTCGCGTCGACGGTCAGTCCGACGGCAAGAATAATCACGAAGGCCAATCCCCCGAGTCCCAGCCAGAATGACGCGGGGACGGTGAAAGCAGCGTTGAGCTGCGGGCCGACTGGAAACCCCAGGGAGAGCTGGTAGTTCCCCGTCCAGTATGCTGCACCGACGTAACCGATGATCAACCCCACGACGAGTGCCAACGCAGCGGTAATACTTCGCCACGCCTTTCCCGAAATGTTGCGAAGCGCTCTGTTCCCCAAGTAGCCCACGATGAAGCCTTCCGTCGCCTTTATGACGAGCGTTCCAGGGGCGAAGAGTGGGAATCCCAGAAAGATGTCGGAGAGCATCGAGCCGACGCCGCCCGCGACGGCCCCGACGTACGGCCCCATGAGCAGCGCAGTCGTGTACACCATGATCTCTCCGACGTTGAAGTACCCGTTCGTGGCGGGTATTCCGGCGCTAAACGCGGCAGTCGCGACAAATATGAATGCCGTGAAGACGGCTGCTCCTGCGACTCTCCTGAGGTCAGCCACGAAACGCGGAAAATTCTGCTGAATATATAAGTCGCAGCCTATCTATAGGTCTTCACAGCGGACTCGCGGGAGCGACCTGCCCTTGGCGGGCGTGAAGTTTGTGGAGCCAGGCCCAGATGACGACGATGCCGATGGCGATCGGGACCCAGAGAACGAGGGGAAGTAACGTCTGAGAGGAGACGATTTCTGCGGTCTCCGTCGCGGCGGCAACGAGGAGGATCGCACCAGCGATCAAGACCTCCTGGGCGTAGACCCTGATCTCTGTCCTTAGCCGCCTCTTTATCCCGGCCCAGATGAGCATCACGCCAGCCGTCACCGCGACCGCGTAGCCTGCGAACTCTATCAGCGCGTGGGGAAATACGAAGGTCACCGCGCCGAGAATGAGCGGGGGCAAAGGAGGGTTCGCCGATAACGCGAAAGCCTGCAGGACTTCGCCGGTATAGAAGATCGAGTAGCCTAGGAAGACGGGCCCGACGAAGGGAATCGCTTCGATCAGTGCGATGCGAACGTTGTTCAGGAAGATCCCAGAGAACGTATCGAGCGGCCCGCCGCCGTTGACCGACTGGACGAGCTGTTGCCCCTCCTGATTGAGCGACCGCTGCTGTGCGGGGTCCAGAGGAAAGGCCATTGCTATGAAGAAGACCGTGAGCTCGATCACGAGGACGGCGAGGAAGAGTAGGAGCCTCCTTGACCCGAAGCGTCCACCGATGAGATTTTTCTGTTCCCGTTGTTGCGGCTGCTGTTGCGGTTGTTCCTCCCGTTGCTGCTCCGGCGTTCCCGCTTCCCCCGCGCTCTGGGCCATTATTCTCAAGCTGCTGTCTTTGGTATAATTGGATTATGGAGTCAGCTTCTGTCAAATCCTCAGGACGTGGGTGGTGAGAAGTCTGGCGATCCATTCGTCTCGCGACCTGTAAAGCAGTCAGCTTCGTATGGCCTGATTTGCAACGATGTCATCAGAGTTGCTTTTGCTCGAGCAGCCAGTTCTCGTGTAATTCCAGTCCACCGTTTCGGTCTGTATAACCCAAATCTTGTTCGCGAACCCCAATCGAGACGACCCTGACGCTCAAGATCGGCCCCGTCTGATTTTTGCCTACTCATCTAGATGGCTCATCTAGGATTGACAGCCTGTCGGAGCAAGGTCAATGGTAGAGCGGAAAGGAACCGGCTGCCGTGGCGAGAATAACTTCCCCGAATGCATTATTCATACCATCACTGCTTCGAGCTAACCCAGACCCGTCGTTGTTTTGGGAGTTGCTTGAGGGCTACCTGTGGCGGGTGCCCTGCTTCTTCATAGGGAGCTAGAGCCGCCCGTCGAAGTCCCCTCTTACAAGCTCGACCTGGTTTTGGGTTCCCAACTTCGAGATCTTCACGAACCCCAGCTTCTCCAGCCTCCTGGCCTGCCGCCAGGCGCTTGTCCTGGGGATTGAGAAGCGTTCCCTGATCTCGGCCTCTATTGCTCTCCCTCCATTCTCCTTAACGAAACGCAGAATCTCCTTATCATCGAACCTGAGGGCCGCACTCACTCCGCCTCCTCCCACTCCTCCCTTTTTCACCAAGGCAGCCGCGACCGCGACTACCGCGGCTGAGCCGAGGATGGCGGCAATGCTGAGCGGGGATACCGGAGCTGTGGCGCTCGAAGCCGCAACCCCGCCCTGCGTACTGGACGTCGAGGTGATAACCTCGGACCGTGTTGTGGTCATGGTGGCTGCCGTAGATGTCGTACTCGCTTTGGTTGAGGTGGAGCCTA
>DATGVR010000136.1:0-5614 GCA_035300255.1 Nitrososphaerales archaeon | reverse complement strand
ATGGTACGAATGAAAGCACTCCAGCCTCCAAGGAACCCGCTGACGAGCCTCGTCGACCGACGTTGTCGGTTAATTATCCTTGCCGCCAATCAGCCCGGGCATCCGAGTGGCCCCGAAGAAGTCTTCCTTCCTCCGACTCGGGAGTGCCTCTGACACGGGTCGCAGGGGCGGAATCTGGCTCTATCCCTGCTACGCAGAGAACGCGATATACGACTTCACTAGTCGACAGCTTTAGAGGTAGTGTACTCTGCAACCGTGCGCGAGCAGTCCAAAAGAGATGGAGACTCAATCGCCATCCCCCGTCGAGCGGGCTTCTAACAGGATTCTGTACATCGTTTCGATGAACCACGCCGTGAACGACGGTTCGGTCTACCTCCTTTCAAGTCTATTTCCGGTCGTCATATCGCTCTTCGGTCTCTCCGTCCTCCAGGTGGGGATACTTGTAGGATTGGGGTATCTTGTGAGCGTTATCTTCCAACCGGTTGTCGGACGCTACAGCGAAGGGAGGGATCCGAAGAAGGTACTCGCACTCGGGATCGCGATCATTTCGGTCGCAATCGCTTCTTTTGTGCTCGCGACGGATTTCTTGACCCTGCTTGGTTCAGCCCTTCTCCTCCGCGTCGGGTCGAGCTTCTTCCATCCTGTCGGTGTTTCGGCCGTCTCGAAGGAGTACCGTGGGGCACGGCTGGGACATGCGATGGGGTTCCAGAGCGCTTTCGGGAACCTCGGGATCTTGCTAGTCTTCGTATCTTCGGCGCCTCTCTACCTGTTCTTGGGATGGAAGGCGACCTTCCTCGCCTTTGCCCTCGTCGGAGTTGTGGATGTCGCGGTCACCCTCTTAATCTTCGGAACGTCTCACTGGAATGGCCGCCATGGGGGAGGGAACAAAGGCACCGACAACCCGGCCAGGGCTCACCAGGGACGGCTCGGAATTCCATTTTTCTTCGTCACGACGACGTTCATTTCTGGTGGATCCTACAGTGTGATCCTGAACTTCATGAACATCCTCCTGAAGGAGCAGAACCACCTCGACGTGTTTCGCGCGAACGTGGTGGTCTCTGCTTGGATTGCGAGTGCGTTCTTCGGCGCCATCTCGACGGGCAGATGGTCACGCGCTCTGCGGCCCATCCTCTTGCTATCTCTTGTCTACTTCGCGACAGCGGCCAGCATATTCGCTTTCACCTTTCTCTCCGCCAGCCTCCCGCTTGTCATCACGGCACTGATCGTCAACGGCTTCGCCATCTCGGCGACCTATCCCCTGACCTACACAGAACTCTCCCGCTATCTCGGACTCGATGCGACCACAAGGGGCCGCTCGTTCGGCACCATCTTCTCGGCTCAGACTGTCGGCGGGTCGGTTCTGGGCTTGGCCAGCGGATATCTCTCGGACACGTTCGGGTTGCCGTTCGCATTCGCAAGTCTCGGGGTTCTGGCTTTCCTTGCCAGTGGGCTGACTCTCTCATGGGAGAGATCTGCCATGAGTGGGGGGAAGAAAGACTACCAGGTGCGACCTCCACTCCGTGGCGCCTGACCTTGGCACCACCCCCTTCTTCGATCTTCGACACTTCAGAGCGGTCAGCTCCTTGTCTCTTGCCATGAAGGGCGACGCGAAGTCAGGAAAATTCTATAGGTAGAGCCGCTTGGGCTTTCTACGGGAACAACCCCTTTGGACATAACCGACCCCGTCGCACTGAGCAGCATCGTGCAGACGGCTGTTGTGACCCTCACCCTCGTCATTTTCATTCTGTCATTCCGCAGCCAAGACAAGGCCATCAAAGAAGCAGCCTACCAGAAGGCGTTGGATGATTATACTGATTCGATGAGATTGCTCATTGAGAAACCCGAACTGAGGAAGTTCCAGGTTGAACTTGCTAGGACAACAGCTCCCCGCTCCGCAACGGCGTCTGCATCGCCCGAAGACATGATTGTTCGCAACTACATCCTGTTGCTTTACGGTTTGATGGAAAGAATCCACCTGCTTTTCAGGAAGAGCTGGATAGACAAGGAAACTTGGAGTCAATGGTCCGCCTTTTTGGAAATCCTTGCGAGGCACCCCATGTTTGAGGAGGTCCATCGGTCCTCAGAAGGTATGTTTGACAAGCCCTTCCATGATTATGTCTCTGACGTCCTGAATCGCAAGAACTGAAAAGAAAATGATTATTGAATACACTGGTAATCCGCAGGGGAGAAACCCCACAACTCAAAGCGACATCATGCTAACCATGAGGAGCCTCTTTTGGCATCTGCAATGAGACACAGGTACGCGCGCTCGACTCACAAAGTTAGTGTTCCGTGTGTGCTGCGTTCCGTTTGTAGAAATAAGCGAAGGTCCAGTCAAAGATGACTCCGAGACGGCTTCGAGTTGTGGTGATCAGGGCGATGTGAATTATCCTCCACAGCAACCACCCGAAGAAGCCAGATGTCTTGAAGTGACGAAACTCAGCAACCCCCACCTGCCTTCCCAAAGAAAGCATGTATCCCTTGTCTCGGTATGCGAACGGCTCGATTTTCCTTCCCGAGAGCAATCGAGACAGCGCGATTCCAACCCAGTCCCCCTCTTGGACAGCAGACTGGGCCGTCCATGGCACTTTCTCTCCAGCCTCCAAATCGGAGATGCTGGCGAGATCCCCTATCGCGAAGATCTCCTGATGTTCTCTGATTCTAAGGAATTGATCTACCTTTATGCGTCCCCTCTCTTTTTCGACATCGAGTTTATCGACCAGTTTTGGTGATTTTGTACCTGCAGTCCAGAAGATGTTCCCGGTTTCTATGAGCTCTCCGCCGCTCAGAAGAACTCCTCCATCAGTAGCCTCCATGACTCTAGAGTTGAGCCTAATCTGTATTCCCCGTTTGCTGAGTATTCGATACGTCTGCTCAGAAAGGTATCTTGAGAGTCCAGGGAGAAGATTTTGCATGAGCTCGATGAGAACAACTGAAAATTGGTCTTCTGCGAGGCCGGGGTAGTCCTTCAGCAGGAACTTCACAAAGTCCCTCACCGACCCCGCCAATTCGACGCCCGTGGCGCCTCCTCCGATTATTACGAATGCCAGAAGCCTCTTCCTTTTCGCTTGGTCACTAGTTACCAGGGCGCGTTCAAGCGAATCGATAATCTTGCTGTGTATCCTCTCAGCGTCGGGAAGCGTCTTTAGAGAAATCGCGTGTTCAGAAACGCCCCTGATGCCAAAGTCGTTGGTCTCCGAACCCATAGCCAGCACGAGGTAGTCGTACGCCAGGTCACCGAAGCTCGTCTGCACGGTTTTCGCGTCGATATCAACATTCGAAACTTCGCCCTCGAATAAGGTGAAACCATACTTGCGTGCCGCGGGCCTCACCATCTGGGCAATGTGGTCAGGGTCCACCAGCCCGGTCGCCGCCTGATAGAGTAACGGCGTAAAAAGATGATAATTTCTTCGACTGATGAGAGTCACTTGCGCCTTCACCCTCTCTTTTCCCAATCGAATCGCGGTTGCGAGACCGGCAAATCCGGCGCCCAAGATCACGATCCTCGGGGAGCTCATCGGCGAGTCGAGATCGGGCAAACCTTGCCTTCGCCACAAACTACCACAGAGCCATTAGTTATTCTGTTTTCAGCGGATTCCAATTACCGAGCCCTGCATCGCGTTCCAGACAATGAAGGGGAGCTTCTAGAAATCGTCAATATGGGAGCTGGAATTTGACCGAGTATGTTAGGCTGAAACCGCCGGGGCCCGCCACCGGCCGCCGCTGCCCCCGCGAGCACGTTAAGAAGGTGGGCCGGTCAAACCTCGGCATCTTCTATCAGGCTTATGTGTGGTCGAAGAGTCGGAGGCCCAAAACGCCATTGCCTGGTCTAGATCCCTTTCGAGAGAGGGGACGGAGAAGATTTTTATCGTCAAGGTAACCCAACGGCGCAGTCATTAGTTGGTGAACAGCAGATCGCACAGAGCTTCATGCGTCCGAAAGGTGTAGAACTCAGCAAACACCAACCTTTACCACCATTCAGAAGTAGGGAATTCTGGAGTCCTTGGAGAATCACTCACATCCGGGAGCTAGCGAATAGCGGCAAGGCTACAGGCGAGATATGGCTTCCTGAAACTGAAAGAAGTTCGAGAGCGCTTGACCAACTCTATCTGAAGACCAGCCAGACGTCGGAAAGCCGTAGCGTCGATATGTCCACTCCGTTCGCGGCTGGCAATCCACTGCTATTATCCTCCCCCTTGTACTTGGGTGACATGTCCTTCGGAGCGCTTTCGGGGGTCCCGAACCTCGCGATCGCAAAAGCAGCCGACGCGACCGGAGTCATCGCGGGAACGGGAGAGGGCGGTCTGTTGAAGGAAGTCGCCGAATGCAGGATGATTACCGTCCAGTGGGCCTCGGCCAGGTTCGGAGTCGATATCCACTCTCTAAGGAGAGGTCAGGCGGTTGTAATCAAGATAGGACAGGGTGCGAAGCCAGGAATCGGCGGACACCTCCCCGGCGCCAAGGTGACCGCTCCGATATCCGAGACGAGGCGGATACCACTGGGTACGGATGCGATTTCCCCCGCCCCACACCACGACATCTACTCAATAGAGGACCTCGGCCAGAGGATTATGGCACTTAAGGAAGCGACGGGGAAGCCGATCTTCGTAAAGGTCGGCGCAACGAATTACATCTCCTACATTGCGCTGGGGATCGCTAGGATGGGCGCATCGGGAATCATCATCGATGGTTCTGGCGCTGGCACCGGGGCGGCCCCGACGGTCGTGAAGGAGAACGTCGGGATACCTACAGAACTCGCGGTAGCTTCGGTCGACTCGGCCTTGCGCCGGGAAGGCCTCAGGGAGGATTTCACGGTCGTTGCCGCAGGGAGGGTCAGCTGCCCAGAGGATTCCCTCAAGCTGGTTGCCCTAGGAGCCGACATCACTAGCCTCGGAAGTGCCACGCTCTTGGCCCTGGGATGCCTGATGGTGCACAAGTGTCACATAGGTTTCTGTCCCGCCATACTCACAAACAAGATCTCGGACAACCCGGCTAGAACACTGTCTCTGGGGCAATCCGTCATCTGGGCCACGAACCTGGTGCGAGGCTGGACCGAGGAGATGAAGCAGATCCTGGCCGCGATGGGGCTCTCGAGCGTCCGAGAGCTGAGGTCTAGACGAGACCTTCTAATCCAAGGGGGAGGACTGAACGTGGAGACCCTCGAAATTCTCGGTCTCGGGGGTTCGGGCAAGTCGACCTCCTCGGCCTTTCCTACAAGGCCTCCACTCGAAAGCAACCTCTGGGGGCCCCTGCGGTCTGGGAGGCTCTGGGAGATGGCGGGGGTCACCGGAAAATTCCCTGGTGAGCCGCAGATTTCGAGCATGGGCTCCGTCGGCGCGCCATTCGTGGAGTCCCCCGTCAGGGTCGCCGATTGGTTGGTCACAGACGGCGCACAAGTCACGAGGCCAAGCATCGACCCGTACCGTGAAAAGATAGAACTCGCCGCGTTTCTAGGGGGAGGGAAAATCCGGGTCGCGGCTCCCTTCTTCTTCACCCATCAGCCGGGGAGTCTACCGGAGGAGATGCTGAGGGTCCAGGCGAGGACAGCCGCCGCGATGGGGCTGTTGTGCGACGACTCGATGAACCGCCTGGCCCAGTCCAAGTATCCAACCCG
>DATGVR010000135.1:0-3447 GCA_035300255.1 Nitrososphaerales archaeon | reverse complement strand
GGTTGAAGGTCACGCTGACCGAGGTGTCCGTTACGTACCCGTCGACATGGACTCCGAAGTCGACCTTGACAAGGTCGCCTTCCGCAAAGACCGATTCATCGCCGTCCTGTGGGGCATAGTGGGCGGTGACCTGATTGACCCCGATCCCTGTAGGAAATGCCGGATGGCCGCCCCTCGTTTCGATTTCCTTCCTGACAAGGTCGCAGATTTCGAGGAATGACACACCTGGCTTAACTGCCGACCTGACGAGCGCTCCCACCTCCCTCGTTATCCTGCCCGAGGTTTTGTACTGCTCTGGAATCAAGGCAACCTAATCTCCAAAATCCTTTATTGCGTTCTAAGCCCTCGGCAGTGGCCTGTGGTATTTCAATTGATTTGCGAAGCCGGAGGAATGCGATGAAATACAAAACTGTGGCCACGGGAGGGACCTTCGACCATGTTCACAGAGGCCACATTGCTCTCCTTGCAAAGAGTTTCGAGGTCGGCGACACCGTTGTGATTGGGGTGACGTCGGACGAATTCGCCCGCAAAGAAGGAAAGAAGCCAGACCAAAGCTACGCAGAGCGGGTCAAGGCACTCGAGGACTTGATCTATACGAGGTTTCCAGGGAGGCGGTACAAAATCGCGAAGCTGGACGACTACTACGGCCCTGGGATCGCGTCCCCGGAAGTGGAGGCCATAGTCGTGAGCAGAGAAACGGCCTCACGGGTCCCCTTGGCGAATGACCTACGTAAGTCGAAGGATTTTCCCCCGCTGGAGGTAGTAGTGGTCGATTATGTACTCGCGGACGATTCGAAACCGATCTCTTCGACACGGATAAGGAACGGGGAGATAAACATCGAAGGGAAGCTACTGAAGCGACCCAGCCAGGGTTGAAACCGGTCGGAAGTGGCGAGGGGTTATATCAGAACCCTTGCAGGCGAAAGTAGTGTGGATAAGGAGAGACTCGACCCCTGGGGGACGAGCGCGGTCAAAGATTATTCCCGTCTTCAGTCTGAATTCGGCATCGAGCCCGTAGCCCCACTCCTCCCGAGGTTCAAGAACCCTAGCCCACACCTCAGTCGCGGCATCGATTTCGGACAGCGCGACCTGGGGCGGATCCTCGATGCCGTGGACAAGAACAAACCCTACGCCGTCATGAGCGGTATCAAGCCCACGGGGGACTTCCATCTTGGGACAAAAATGACAGCAGACGACATGGTGTATTTCCAGTCTCTCTCGAAGAAGGGGACAGTCTTCTACGCCGTTGCAGACGTCGAAGCTTACGCAGACAACGGACTTTCCTTCGAACAGACGTCAAAGATAGCGACGAGGAACGTGGCGGACATCCTAGCGCTTGGCCTGGACCCCGACAGGGCAGTTGTGTACCTCCAAAGTGAGGAGCTGAAGGTGATGCAGCTGGGTACCGTGTTCTCGAGGGGAGTAACGAACAACATGCTCCGGGCCATCTATGGGGAGAGACAAATCGGTCTCTATCTGGCCGCATTATTCCAGGCCGGCGACATCTTGATGCCTCAGCTCGCAGAGCTTGGAGGACCAAGGCCGGTCCTTGTCCCAGTCGGGGCCGACCAGGACCCTCACATCCGGCTCGCCAGGGACTTGGCCGCCAGGTACCACGAAGAATACGGCTTCATTCCCCCATCGGCCGTTTACCACCGATTGATGTTGGGCTTGGGGGGTTCCGACAAGATGTCAAAGAGGTCGGCAACCTCTCTTCTCACTTTGGACGACACCTCCAGTGACGCGACTCAGAAAATCTCGAACGCCTTCACCGGCGGGAGGGACACAGTCGAGGAACAGCGACGCCTAGGAGCCCGGGCTGACATTTGTCCGGTGTACGACCTCTACAGATTCCACTTCGCCACGGACGACCAGCATGTCGAGAGGGTCTATCACGAGTGCACGAAGGGGATACGCCTTTGTGGCGAATGCAAGCAAGAGGTCATCGGGCTGGTCAAGACCTTCCTTGAGAGCCACCACAAGAAGCGAGATTCGCTGATGGGAGACGCCAAGGAACTCCTGATGAAGAGCAGGGACTACCTCAATTCCGCTGGGAAGTCGTAGAACGAATTGTCCAACTCTCTCCACCCGATTGAGCGGAGGATTATTTCTTCCCTGATGCCCGTGGGCTCCCTTCCGTTTGATTCCTTGGTCTCGAAGACCTCTCTGAACGAAGACCAAGTCCGACGTGCCCTGCAATGGCTCTCCTCCAAAGGATTGGTTTCAATCGAAGAGAGCAAGCAGAGCAAGCTCGAGATTGTCAGGACGCCGCCTGAACTAGTCCTGGTCCGCAAGGTCGTCGAGTCGCCTCGCCCGATGACAGTCGACGAACTAAAGGCGCAGTTTGGGTCGGCGGAGGAATTCTCAGCGGCCTTTGGAAGGGCAAGAGCATCCGGTTGGATCAATCTCGAGGTGGGGCCGCCTTCACTCGTCAGAGTCGGCGATATCAAGGCCTCCGAGGTTTTCAATTCACTCCTGAAGTCCGTCTCGGCGGGGGTCGTCGAAGAATCGCTACCATCGGGACAGGCTGCCCTCGTCGCAGACCTCCTGAAGAGAGGAGTGCTAAGGCGGGTCGAAACCCGAAGCACTTCGGTGAAATTGACCGAAACTGGAAAGGCATCGGCGCCCATCTCAACTGGCACGGCTGGCACAGACCTCATCGACAGGCTCACCACAGACATATTGGCTTCAGGGGCATGGAAAGGAAAAAGGCTGCGGCCCATCGACGTCGAAGCCAAGGCCCCCAGGTTCTACCCAGGCAGGAGGCACCCAGTCCGCGATTTCATTCAGGAAGTTCGGGAGACATACATCTCGATGGGTTTCACCGAATTGCAGGGCGATAGCGTCCATCCCGCATTCTGGAACTTTGACGCCCTCTTCATCCCGCAGGACCATCCCGGCCGAGACATGCAGGACACCTTCTACTTGGACGGTCTCTCCGAGAATAAGATGAGCAGGACAGGAGTCGTTGCCAACGTAGCCTCAACCCACGAGAATGGTTGGAAGACCGGGAGCAGGGGATGGGGGTACCGATGGCGGATTGAGGAGGCAAGACGATTGGTCCTCAGGACACACAACACGGTCCTCTCGGTGAGAGCGCTCGCAGAATCAAAGGAGAAGGAAACGCGGGTCTTCGCCGTGTCAAAGGTTTACAGAAATGAAAACCTCGATTACAAGCATCTTGCAGAGTTCTACCAGATGGACGGGATGATGGTGGGTGAGGGTCTGAATGTCAGGCATCTGATGGGATTCTTGACCGAGTTCTACAAGAAACTGGGCATGGAAGAGGTGAAGCTCTGGCCAACGTACTTCCCGTACACCGAACCGTCTTTGGAGGTGGTCGGTTACTCGAAGGCGGTCAAGGCCTGGATTGAACTCTCTGGGTCCGGAGTCTTCAGGCCTGAAGTGACAGTGCCTCTTGGGGTGAAGGTCCCCGTCCTTGCCTGG
>DATGVR010000134.1:0-10837 GCA_035300255.1 Nitrososphaerales archaeon | reverse complement strand
CTTTGCAACGCGCATCACCATGAGGTCGCGACCGCCGGCCAGTGCGAGATCGACATGTACAGAGACGAACTGGTGACCATGGCCGACAGCACAATGACCTACAAGTTCGTGACCAAGAACGTGGCGAACAGGATGGGGATGATAGCGACTACGATGCCGAAGCCGATATTCGGGGACAACGCCGTCGGGATGCACATTCATTCGAGCCTCTGGAAGGGCGGCAAGAACGCCTTCTACGATGCCGGGGACGCCTACGCCGAGATAAGCCAGGTCGCAAGGTACTACATAGGAGGCATCATGGAGCATAGCAGGGCCCTCACAGCCATTGTTGACCCTACGACGAACTCGTACCACAGGCTGGTCCCGGGCTACGAGGCGCCGGTCTACATCGCCTGGAGCAAGATGAACAGGTCGGCCAACGTACGGATCCCGGCATATGAGAAGGGCTCGGAAGGCGCCAAGAGGGTCGAGTTCAGAACCCCGGACCCTTCGTGCAACCCATACCTTGCCTTCGCGGCGATTACGGCGGCCGGCCTCGATGGGATGAAAAAGAAGATGGACCCAGGCGACCCAGTGGACGAGGACATTTACAAGCTCACAGTCGAGAAACGAAGGGACCTAAAGGTGGGCGAGCTACCTGGAACCCTGAAGGAGGCGGTCGATAGCCTGAAAAGCGACTCTTCTTTCCTTGAAGGGGTATTTCCGAGAGACCTCGTCGAGGTGATGATGGAACTCGAAATGGAGGCATACCGATCCGTGGCAGCGAGACCGCATCCCTACGAGTTTTACATGTACTTTGACCTCTGAAGCGAAGTTCGTAAGGAGCGTATCTGAACCCAATCCGTTGCAGTGAACCGAAGCCAGATGTCAGGCTTGAGGAATTCTGAGGGGATAATCCATCATCCCATAAAAGATAGGAATTCAATTCGGCTAAATTTTCGACAGAGACTCTTTGCCCTAATGAACAGGAATGGCGATGGCTTAGTCTTCGGTGACTCCGAGTTTTTCCAATAGGTCGGACTCTAAAGCTGCTTCGGCCTTGGTCAATCCTTCCTTTCGTTCTTTCTCGACGAGTGTTTCTAATGCGTTATATTCGGCATAATAGCTCATAGCAACACTCCCACGGCTAGCGCCAATGCGACCAATAGACCGGCGACAACGAGCCATTCTGTCGTCATCTTTTTCCCCAGCACCTCCTCCCACCATTCCTTAGATTTACGGCATGTGGAGCGCAAATTCATTTGCGAAATCAGGAACCCGGCTACCATGCCATTACAGTCAAGCATGATGAATATCCAGCCGAAATCACTTCGCGGTATCAGATTGGCAGGTTAAGACGGGGCTCGCTGCCTAGACTCTGAAGGAAACACCTGACAACAAATCTACCACAGAGACTTCGATCTGTGAACTGATTCAATTTGAGCCGCTCTCAGGTTAGTACTAGGTTAGTCGTCCTGCATTCTACAACCTCGACAGGCCTCCGAACCGATGCTTCAGATCACGAGCCTAAGGTTTTCCAACCCATTTTGACCATCTGATGCAGGTGCGGCGCGGCTTGATACACAGTCAAGGAAATGGTCCAGCTCCAGCCGCAAGGGTTCCCCTTTTCTGATTCCTGGCTTGGTGATTTCATACTCAAAGTCCAGGAAGTCGCGGTACCCTGCAAACTCAGGTTTCTCCTTGTAATCAGAGATTATTTCCACTGATTGTGCGAGATAATCAACAACAGCTATTCACTCTGCCCCATTTACAATCAACTGTCTAATCTTGTAGGGAGAGAGCCAAGACGCCTCCAGAATTCCGATTGACTTCCCAAAACGCAGGGTCATGCAAACATAATCTTCTCTTCGAGAGCGTCTCTTCATTCTATCTGTATGAATGACCCTCGGACGTTGGCCCATGATAAATCTCATTACATCGACATCGTGAATTGCCAAGTCAAGGGATACTCCGAACCTTCCGGCGCCGTCGAGTCTAGAAGGGTAGAACCCAAGACGTCGAGAAGACAAATAATATAATTCTCCGAGCTTCCCGTCATTCACGTATTTCCGAATGAATTGAACAGCAGGGTTGAACCTTTCTACATGTCCTACCATTAGTACCCTCTCCTCGTGCCTGGCGACGTCAATCATTCTCTTGGCATCGTTCAACGAGAGAGCAATTGGCTTCTCCACCAACACATCGACTCCGGCCTTCAAGCAATCGATGGCGGCCGAACAGTGCAACGCGTTTGGCAGGGCGATTGACACTGCATCAGGTTTTGAATTCGTGAGCATTTCATGATAGTCAGAAAAGAATTCACCTCCTGTACTCTTTTTGCGTGATTCCCACCTCAGTTCATCCTTCTCGGCCACGCCCACTACTTCGCATTTGGCTGAGAGGTCTCCGTAGACTCTAAGATGTTGGGATCCCATGTTCCCCATCCCTATTACCCCTACGCGAATCAAGGCGCTCGTCTGGTTTCCTGCATGGTATATCTATAACGAATTTTCCTAGGCGGTCAAATCTGCCGTCGGCGACAACCTGCAGCTTCAGGTTGGAGATATCTCACATTGCAAGTGCCTACTTCAACTCGACGAGCAATCGATGATGGCAACCCCCCCTTCCGATTCGCTATACAGGAGCGCCGGTAGGGTCCGAACTTAAGTCGTTTCCGCACGATAGTTAGAATGAACTCACTTGAGTCCCAGACATTCAGGGCAGAAGTATGTGTTGTTCAGAAGATACGACATCTCGACCTGATGGATTGAACAACGCATTAAGGCCGTTTGAGGAATTGTGGGTACCTGAATTATTTGCAAACTCTGTTCGGAGTGCGAGAGGCGAACCTTATGCCTCCGATTCTGAGCGTTGGGTGTTTCCATGCCTTGCTTCGCGAATATGCCGGCTGGGTAATATTATCATTATGGAGTATTGCTCCATTTGTGGAGCTGATTCTTTACTAATTTGTCGCTCGGCTTATCTTCTTGGGATTTCAAAAGTCAAGACTGATTTCCCAGATATCTCACGGTCGCCTAGGGGAATTGCAATTGCGCTCCTTTAATTAGGCTCCCACCAGCTCCTGTCCATCGGATGGAATAACGGTAGGATGAGTGAAAGAAAATGAGTTTCGGAAGAAGTGGAGGGTATGGCAATCGCGGAGGAGGAGGTTTCGGAAGAGGTTCCGGTTCCTTCAACAAGCCGGTCGAGGTGGGCAAGGAATACAACGTCACCATCTCTGACACCAGCAGGCGAGGAGAGGGCATTGCCAAGATCGACGGATTTGTGATCTTCGTACCTGGTACTAAGCTAGGACAGAATCTTAGGATCAAGGTCACACAAGTCTCAGAGCGGTTCGCATCTGGACAGGTAGTACAGAGTACAGAAGCGGCTGCGACGTCGGCCCCTGAATCGGCAAAGCCAGCGAATTAGTAGGACGCAAGGCATGCAACAGTTTTGGTTGGTTCTCTAGAATCAACCAATTCCAACATATACGAGTTTGTCTTTCAGATTTCTCCTTTTCTCAAGCACCGAGCCCTATCCCAGTGACGCCTCGTTTGTGTTGTCTCTAGGGTCTACGAGTTAGAAGGCCAGTCTGAGGAAGTCCGAAAATGCGAAAGCTGGTATTGCCAAGTATACGAATTCATGCCTGAGGAATCCCCGACCAATGCCTCCCCGAAGATAGTCAAGAGAAAGATCGAAGGCCAGGCAAGCCACCCCCAACATGAATGTATCTTGCAATCCCGTCAATAGAAGGTTCCATTCTACCTGCACGTATCCTGCCAGGATCAAAAACGCGACGGAAATGTATGCCATGGGGAGAAATACTAGAAGAAAGGTCCTGTGATGCAGCCTGTATCTCCCAATGTAAAATGGCTTGGCGACCCCTTTTCGAAACATTAGATTTCCGAACTTATTCATCAAAGAAGCCATGATTATCGTAGCCAGGAAACCCACTGCGATTCCTGTACTAAGATTCAAGACATGAAGGTCGAAACTCGTACTCTCTCCTCTGATTTTCCCACCCGTCCCCTCCCAACCCTGCCATAAAAACAAAGAAGATTTTGGCTCCATCAGTGCGAGTGTGAACCGGAATGCGACCCGCCGCATTGCGCTGTCATTCACTCAAGTGGCTTTCTTGCCGGTGAGTTCCGTAAGTCTTTCCCTTAGAATCTTACTTACGACAGCTCCGTCTGCCTTGCCTCGGAGTTCCTTCATCACCTCGCCCATGAGGAGGGAGAATGAGGCATCCCCTTTCTCCTCGATCACGTGCCGGTGCTTCTGCAGGACACTGTCCACCACCCCTCTGACCTGGGATTCCCCCGCAAGCTGAACCCCCAGGGCATTGATCGCCTCCGAAACCGAGAGGCCCCGCGAACCCGCGGCCTTCAGGATGTCTGGGACCGCTTCCTTCGCGGTCCGCCCGGAGCCGACTGCCCTCAGTACCTCGGAAAGGACTTCCAAGCCGAGCGCGCTCTCCGGGACCCCCTCCCTTGCAAGCCTAGAGGGGAGGTCGACTAGTACCGAAGCCACCACCGACGGCTCGACGTTTAGTTCTCTGCTCAGGTCTTCGAATTCAACTGACAAATCGGAGTCGTAGATCTTGATGGCTAGGTCTTCGCTAAGCGAGTACTCTCTCTGCAATCTGGCCACCTTCGCCTGCCAATCCTCGGGGACCTTCCCAGCAAGTTCAGCTCTTCGACTTGCCGTGATAGTGATGTCCGGGATGTCTGTTTCCGGATACATTCTCTGGGATCCAGGTCGCGGCCGCATGTACCTTGTTTCCCCCGCCTCTGTCGCGGCCCTTGTTTCGGCCGGAACGCCTGACACGGCTTCTTCGAGTCGCGCAATAAGAAGGGGAACACATCTGTCTACCATGGGAGGACGGCCTGCAACAAGGATGATGGCGTCAGCGACCTCGCTCTGCAGCTCAGCCCTGAGCCTGGCCTCCTCGGCCTCCGAGAGTCCCTGCCTTCGAAACTCGTCGGAGTGGATGATACCTCCGAGGGAGTTTGCCCTGGCTACTTCGGCAACCTCCTTCCCCAGCCTGACGTCTGGGTACGGCTCCCAGCCTATCAGCCCGCCCAAGCCCGGAGCAACCACTGCGACAACCTTGCCCCCATCAACGAGTTCTCTTCTCGCGACCTTCGAAGCGGTTCCGCCCATGACTTTTGTCACGTTCCGGGCCCTGCACTTGATTCGCCTCACGCCCCTTTCGCCTAATTTCTCAGAGATGCGGATCAGGCCCAACTGTCTCTTCTTTTCGTATTCCACTACCTTTGGGAGGAGGTTCAGCTTTTGGACGCCTTTTACCTCGACGACCTTTCCACCCATCAGGGACACGTTAAGGTCCTGCCTGATCGTTCCCAAGCCTCGCGCGACGCGCCCCGTCGACCTCAGGGCCCTTCCGAGATGCAGAGCGACCTTCGCCACGAACTCCGGGTCGCCGGGAACTGGGTCAAGTGCGACTTCGACAAGCGCGACCCCGAGCCTGTCGAGCGCAAAGCGCCTCGATGATTCGTCTTCACCAAGGATCCTCGCCGCGTCCTCCTCCAGCGTGACCGACTGAACACCCACCTGGGTACCATCGACCCTGAACGACCCGCCAAGACCGACGACGGCAGTCCTCTGGAAGCCTGAGGTGTTCGATCCATCGATGACAATCTTCCTCATCACGTGGACTTCGTCGACGAGGTTGGAGCCGAGCGTCTTCGCGGCGAGCATGGCCGATTCCAGCCCCTCACCGTTGAGCGGGTGGGGAGGCTCCTCGTCGGCCTCGACCAGGCAAGACGACTCTGGATTCCAGAGATACAGGTTGGACTTTGCTTTCGAAAACTCGAATAGGGCAGCGGGGTCGGTGCCCCCGAGCTCGCTCTGTGCGGGCCTCAGCTTCCTTTCGAAGTGATAAGGAAACTCCTCAGATTTTGTTATGGGGCAGGAGCAAAAGAGTTTCGCGGTCGATGCGAGCTGCTGGTGGACCTCAAGTCCAACCCTGATTCCGTCGGCTGCCAGCTGACTTGTCACAATGGCTCCCCTGGGAAAGACCGTGAAGTCGTTTCGCCAGCTAAGTTCGCGACCATCATCTCTTTCGCCTTTCCCAACGAGTGGCTGTTGCCTAGGACCCACATCACCTTGACCAGCGCGGTCTCACCAAGCATGTCATCGAGAGGAAGAACGCCAGCATGGAGGAGGTCCCGTCCCGTATCGTACACGTTCAAGTCGACCCTCCCTCCTATGCATTGGGACGTCATGCACGCCAGGCCGCCTGCATCGATGAACAGTCCGAGCTCTTTCACCACCCCCTTGCTGACGTGGCCGAGGCCGGTCCCTTCGATGACCATCCCCCTCGTCCCCAATTTCCTAACTGCTTTGATCAGGCTGGCGGGCATCGACGGATAGAACTTCATCAGCGCAACCTTCTCCTCGAATTTTGTCCTGGGGGCGAAGGAGGCAGATCCTCGCTTTGGAAGGTCCTCGGACACGTATTCGGATCCTGACTTCCCCCAGACAGCGGCCAGCGGCACGCCGACCGAAACGAAGGCGTCCCTCCTGCTTGTGTGGTTCTTCCTGACCCGGGTACCCCTGTGCAACGCGACCTTGTCGTCGCTTTCCCCCAGGTGCATTGCGACGTACACCCCTGCGAATCCGGCCGTCCCCGCGGCCGAGACTCCAGCTATGAGGTTGATGGGCCCATCGGACGACGGCCTGTCGGAAGACCTTTGGGCCCCGACGAGTATCACGGGAACCGGGACCCCCTGCAGAGCGAAACTCAGGGCCGCAGCGGTGTAGCCCAAAGTGTCAGTGCCATGAGTTATGACGACGCCGTCGGACCCCTCCTCAACCGCCTTGCGCACCCTTTGGGCAATCTTCGTCCAGTGGCTCGGTCGCACGTTCTCGCTGAACACGTTGAAGAGTATCTCGGGCTGGACCTTCGCAACCCCCGAAAGCTCGGGGACCAGTGAGTGAAGGTCCGCCGAAGAGACCGCAGGGTGGACTGCCCCCGTCCTGTAGTCAATCCTGCTTGCAATGGTCCCCCCAGTCCCGATAATCAGCACACGAGGGAGGCCCTTCGAGGGCCTAGGCGGAGGGGAAACGGAGAAGGAAGGCTTCTCACCCTTGGCTTTTACCCTAGCGCTCTTCAGTCCGGAAACATCGAGGCCGACGTTGTACCCCGAGTGAAGCTTGAGAACGACATGGTCTCCGTCTCCGTAGACGTATCGTGGGACCAGTGTCCCGGAGACCACCCCCCATGAAGTCTCCACCTCGAGGACATCGCCGATCGAGGCCCTGGCCTTCTTCAGAAAATTGAGGGAGCCCCCCTTGTAACCGGCAAGGTCCTCCATGCAGAGCGAGGCGAGGCATTGCGGTCTTAAAGCATTATTTCGCGAGCGCACCGAAACGGTTAATGCGAGAGGCGGAGCCGGGAGAACCGATTTCACTCAGGGTGTATGATGCATGGCCTCAAAAGGAACCGTCTCGGTCGAAGTCTCGGGCCTCAGACGGGAATTCAAGGGTAAAGGGTCCCCGGTCGTAGCCCTCGACGGCGTCAGCCTGAAGGTTGGCCAGGGGGAAATCTTTGGGGTCCTCGGGCCCAACGGAGCAGGGAAGACGACTATGATCAGAATCCTCTCCACGCTACTTCTCCCCACTGGCGGTTGGGCGAAGGTGATGGGGTTCGATGTAGAACATGAGCCCGAGAAGGTCAGGAGGGTAATCAACATGGCGAGCGGCGCAGAGAAGGCGGGGTACGACTTCATTAGCGCAAAGAGGAACCTGTGGTTCTTCTCACAGCTCTACGGAATCCCCAGCGAGATAGCGGAGAAGAGGATTATGGAACTAAGCGAGATGCTGGGCCTGACAAAGTATCTGGACAGGAAATTCTATGCCCTTTCGACGGGGTATAGGCAGAGGGCGACCATCGCCAGGGCCTTCGTGAACGAGCCGAAGGTGGTCTTCCTAGACGAGCCGACGATCGGGCTGGACGTGATGACAGCGAGAAGCATCAGGGAATTCCTCCAGGAACAGGCTAGGCAAAGCGGGAGGACCATAATCCTCGCATCTCACAACATGGCCGAGGTCGAGGCGATATGCGACAGAGTCGCGATCATTGATAAGGGGAAGATAATCGCGGCCGGGACTCCGGACGACCTGAAGCGCTCTCTGGGTGCGCCAGCCTTGGTGATGGAGGTCTCCCCTCCCCAAAGCGGATTCGAGATGCTAAGCACAGTCGCAGGGGTCAAGGGGTTCACTTCATCCACTGAGGAAGAGAGAGGGCTCTCGACGGTGCAGATCGTCGTCGAGACGGACGCTGCCGCCAGGGCAGCTGAAGACGCTGTCAAGAAGCAGGGTCTCAAGGTAGTTGCGTCATGGAGGAAACAAGCCACCCTCGAGGAGGTCTTCGTGGCCCTGGTCGGAAGAGGCTTCAAGGAGAGGGAAGAGCAGGATGTCGTTTAGTCCCTGGGTCCGGACGATGAAGGCGAGAGCCCTGGTCAGGCTCTGGAGTATATTCGGCGAACCCCTGTGGATCGTGGTGAGTATGGGATTCCCTGTCCTCTCGTCCCTGGCATTGTCTCTCCTCTACTACAGCATCGGAGCAACCAGCTACGTTGGGTTCGCGGTCCTGGGCGGTGTGATGGTGTCTTTCTGGGGAAACGTCCTATGGTCGATGGCGAGCCAGTTCTACTGGGACAAGCAGGAGGGGCTGTTCGAGATTTACCTCACCTCTCCCGCTCCCATCTCCGCGATACTCATCGGGATGTCGGTGGGCGGGATAATTGGGACTGTGCCATCGGCCCTGATCGTAACAGGCATCGGCTGGGTTCTCTTCCATCCTGCAGTCAACGCAGCATGGGGTGGGGTGATCCTGACGTTCGGCCTCACACTCGCCTCGCTCTACGCCATGGGGATGACACTGTCGTCGCTTTATCTTGCCTATGGGAGGGAGGCTGAGTCGCTCAACGAAGTTCTCCAGGAGCCTGTTTCGATGCTATCTGGACTTTACTTCCCCTCGATTGGGTCACGGTCGCCGTTCCCGTTGGCAATTCAGGCCGCGGCGTCCCTGATCCCCCTCACCATCGGTATGGACGCCCTGAGGAAGACCCTGTTCTACGGAAACGACATCGGACAGGTGTGGCCGGACCTGGCGATCCTTGCGGTAATGGCCGTCGTGCTCCTCTTCCTGTCGACTTACACGCTCAAGTATCTGGAAAATGTTGGGCGGAGGGACGGAACCATAGCTGTGAGGATCCGATGACAAGCCTGAGGCCGATACTGGCATCGGCATGGATGGGCATCCAGCACGACATCGCCTGGACAACGCCCGCGCTATCTGTGGCTCTGAGGGTGGTCGCTCCTTTCGCGTCCGCGATGACCGTTTCCATAATCTATTGGTTCGGGACCACGAACTCTTCAAGTGTGGCGTTCAACCCAGAGAGGCTCGCCTACATCCTGATCGGGTCGACCCTGTATGCCCACATCGCGTCCTACGCTTGGGTCCCCACTGTGGCGATAGCAGAGGGGAAGAACCTGTCAGTATTCCCACACATCTACCTGACGTCGCGCTCTACGGCGTTCTACGTCGCCGGCAGGGTTCTATCGTCGTTTGTGATTTCCACGATCACCTCCGTAGCAGCGTTGATTCTGGCTTACCTCGCTCTTGGCTCGTTCCTTGGGACACAGATTCCCGCGACGGTTACTCTCTTGTCGGCCGCCATGGTCGCAGCTGCCCTTGTTGCGAACATACCTGGGGCCCTCGGCCTGGGATTCCTGCTCGGGGCGTATTCGCTGTACGCAAGCAAGTTCGAGTGGTCTCTCCCGGGGTATGTTGCGGGGCTTCTGATGGTCTTCTCAGGGGCCCTCTTCCCCACGAGCATCCTCCCGTGGCCAATCTCCGTCGTGGCCCAATACCTCCCGTTCACCCAGTTCATCGCAGCAGCCAGAGAGGCCCTTCTCCCCGGCTCCTCGGGGGACTACGCGACTTCGATGGGACTTTGCTTGTTAGGCGGAGTAGCCATACTCGTGGTGAGCTTATTGGTGTACTTCGCATCCGAGAGGAAGGCGCGAAAGGACGGCGTGATAGACAGAAGGCTTGCCTAGCGCAGAGCCTTCGCCATGAATGGGCCATCTCGTTCGTATCCCAGCTTTCGATAGTAATTCCTGGTCCCAACAGCGCTGGTGACCAGTAGTTTTTTCAACCCAAACTCCTCTGAAGCTGTTCTCTCCGCCCTCGTCATCAGATACTTTCCAATGCCCCTGTGCTGCCAGGCCGCTTTTTCCCTTCGTCCGACCTCGACTGCTTTGCCGTAGACTCTGAGTTCCCTCACGACAGCGGCATTCTTCATTTCTGGTCGATGGGCTTTTTCCGAAGGAACGCGAAGCCTTACGAAACCGGCAATGATCCCCGACCTAATGAATTCGTACGAGCCGAAGACCTCTTGGGCGCCGGATGCGGAGTATCGAAGCTCCGCGTATTCGAGCGAGTCGTCCATGCTGAGGGTTTCAGGGTCTCTTAGGACGACCTCCCTGCACCTGATACATCGGCACGAAAATCCCTTCTCCCTCGCTCGTCGAAGTACGAGTTGCCTCAGGTTGCCGCTGCGGACACCCCCCTCGATCTCTTTCGCAGGAATCTCTCTTTGAATTCTCATTATTCTGTGCCATGCAGGGACGAACCTCTTCATCTCGCTCAACAGTTCAACGACGGTTTCGAGGTCGTACGGACGGAAAAGGCCTCGCTCGAACTGACGGGCCAGGGAAGTCCCAGGTATGACGAGAGTCGGGTAGAGTTTCGACATGTCGGGCCTGAAGTCTTCATCGACGAAGAGTCTTCGGAGGTCGGCGAGGTCTTCGTCCGGGTTTG
>DATGVR010000133.1:0-2452 GCA_035300255.1 Nitrososphaerales archaeon | reverse complement strand
GATCTTGTTAAGATACTGAAGGATCTTCTCGGAGACGCGAGGGAGAGAGGACGACGAGTCCATCGCCTCGAACTAGCTTAGCTTCTTCGCCGTCTCATAGAGTTCAGAATATTTCCTCTTGAGTACAAGATACTTCTGACGATAGCGCAATCCCGTAAGCGTCGTGACAAGTGCAAGACCAAAAAGAAAGATTCCTATTAGCCCGAGGCCCTGAGAAAGGAACCCTTGATTGGTCGAATCCAAGCTGAAATTCCCGTCAGCAGGTGTGACAAAGGTTCGCATCGGAGAATTGGTGCGCCCATAGCACGGGTTCCATCCGCCCCTTTACAACTCCCGGGCCCTTTCTCGGGCTGGGACAAGGATTTAACCATGGAGATAGTTTCTCGAGATGTGACGGCGCCTCATAAACACCCCAACATATTCAAACGGCTGGTCTATGTCTACATCGGCACTTCGCGTTACGAAGCCGATTACAAGTTCTACAGGGAGACCTTGGCCGCTAGACTTGTCTGGGAGTTCAAGGAGTTCGGGGCGAGAGTTGCGGCTTTCGACCTGTGCGGTGAGCCATACCTGCTGATCGCCGACCACGTGCCCGCGCCGAGCAAGCGGTTAATCTACCAAGTCGAGGATCTGGACGCGGCCGCGAGGGAGTTGAAGGACCATGGCTGGAAACCCGACGGAGAGAGATTCGAAGTCCCAGACGGGCCATGCATGAACTTCAAGGATATCAGCGGGAACGAGTTCGCACTCCTGCAGATGATAAGACCGCACCTCCTCGAGAAGGAGTTCCTCAAAGCCCGGCGGGGGACGAGACTTGATCAACCACGTTAATCGACAACCTCGATGGCCTGCCTTCTCTTGTCGTCCCCGTGTCCTTCGATCAGATCGTTTCCCTTTAGCTTGCTCTCGACTGAAGTCAGAAAACGGTCTGTATCTAATCATGATGCTTCCTAAGCTTCATCAGCTGAGTGCAAGAGTGAAAACTCGAAACGAACGTTTATCACGTCAGACAAATCGGAGTCCTCGAATTGAAGACGCAGAGGGAGAAGGCCGAAGATTTTCGTTCTCTTCACCGTGGGAGACGAATCCTGATACTCCCTAACGGCTGGGATGTCCCGAGCGCGCGGGTCTTCGAGGATGCGGGGTTTCCAGCCGTGGCGACCTCGAGTGCCGGGATGATGGTCTCCCTTGGGTATCCGGATGGAGAGGTGATAGACAGGCAGGAGATGGTCTCCGCCGTCAGAAGGATCGCCAGGGTCCTCGTGATCCCCCTCAGCGCTGACGTCGTCGCTGGCTTCGGGGTGACCCCGAAGGAGGTGGCGGCGACGGTCAGAAGCGTCATCGAAGCCGGCGCCATCGGCATAAACATCGAAGACTTTGTTCACGCAACGAAGGAGCTCTACGCGGTTGAGAAGCAGGTGGAGAAGCTCAAGGCAATCAAAGCGCTAGGTGAATCGATGAGAATCCCGCTCGTGATCAACGCACGCACGGACGCCCTGAGGTACGCCCCTGGCGACCCGGAGTCGAAGCTCAAGGAGGCCATTCGTCGGGGATTGGCCTACAGAGACGCTGGAGCCGATTGCGTCTACCCCATGGGCCTTACCGACGCCGCATCGATCTCCCTCTTTGTCAAGGCGCTCAACTCTCCGGTCAACGTGATGGTGAGGAGGGGGCTCCCACCCACCAAGGAGCTGGAGAGGCTGGGTGTCGCCCGTCTAAGCTTCGGCCCCACTGCGTCATACGCAGCGATGGGTTTCCTAAAACGCGCCGCCAGGGAGGTCCTCGAGAAAGGGACGTACGAGAGCCTGGTCGAGGGCGCGATTACCTTCGACGAATTGAACAGCTTGGCCGTACCGAGGGCTTGATCCAGATCGGAGCATGAAGCCGAGCGCGGCCCTCTGACCGACAACTCCTAAGTCCTGTAGTACATTCCTACGGAAAAATGACTCTCTAGGTGTAAAAGACTCTGCAGATTACAACTATGAAAATATTGTATGAAATTGGGGAGAGTACGGGTACTCGACCAGAGGGGCCGCAAACCCTGGTTGATTACAACAGTGCTCTTCATGTTCGCCTGAGTGTCTTTTCTCTTGGTATTTCCGCCCACCGCCGTTCATGGGGATACTGTGGCCCTGACGATACAGGCAGGCAATTCCCCCTCCGGAGTCGCCGTTAACCCAAACACCGGCAGGGTATACGTCGCCAATCGCGGCGACGGCACTATCTCTGTCATCGACAGCGCCACGAAAACAGTGATAGGAACGATCACGGTGGGTGACATTCCGGCGGACCTGGCTGTGAACCCAGCCACGAACCGCCTCTACCTGACGTACAGCGACAACAATATCACAACCGTGATCGACGGCTCTACAGGTCAAGTAGTAGGAAACATAGCGGTTCCGCAGAACGTGAAGGCTATCGCCGTCAACTCTCTTACCAACACGATATACTT
>DATGVR010000132.1:0-9126 GCA_035300255.1 Nitrososphaerales archaeon | reverse complement strand
AATCGGCCTCCGAGAATCTTGACTTCTACCGCTCTACTTTTAGCGCGCCTCGGAATTGTAAGCCATGTCTTGCCGGAGCGTTTGTCGAATACTGAAAACGGGATCTCAGCATATTGGCATCTTCGAATTGGTCGGAACGCTTCAGTCCGCATTTTCTTCGAAAAGGTGAGACTTCTTTCTCCCAACAAAGAGAGGAATCTTGAACAAAATGTCGCGTCGATGCGCTGGGAATGGAAGAAGACGGCTAGTTTTCCTAGAAAAACTTCTTAACCTGAGAATGAGGCCCGCTTTCGCAAGGTCATTGTTCTTTGCCGAAATTTAAGACTACTTCAGAAGCGCTAAAAATAGTTCATAACAGGGAACAAATCAGAAATTTAGGCATAATTGCTCACGTAGATCATGGAAAGACTACGACTTCTGACTCCCTCCTCGCAGCGACGGGGATGCTCTCTCCCTCTGTGGCAGGTCAAGCGTTAGCTCTGGACTACATGGAGATCGAGCAACAGCGTCAGATGACCATCAAGGCTGCCAATGTTACCTTGTATTACGAAACGGGAGGTAAACCATACGTGATTAATCTTATTGACACGCCGGGCCACATCGATTTCACTGGGAAGGTCACAAGGTCACTTAGGGCCGTTGACGGAGCAATAGTCGTAATCGACGCCGTCGAAGGCATCATGACTCAAACAGATACGGTGACCCGGCAGGCCCTTGAGGAGCGTGTCCGCCCTGTCGTATACATCAACAAGATCGACCGCCTGATCAAGGAGCTAAGGCTCTCACCGGAAAAGATGCAGGAATGGCTCTTCGGAATAGTCAGGGACTTCAACGGCCTTGTCGAGACCTATGCAGAACCCGAGTACAAGCAGAAGTGGAAGGTATCGGTCCAAGACGCCCAGGTAGCCTTCGGCTCTTCCAAGGACAAGTGGGGTTTCAATTCTGACATGGCGAAGGCCGCCGGCATGTCCTTCAAAGACATCATCAACGCCTACAGCACCTCGACTATCGAGTCGCTGGGGGAGAAGCTCCCCCTCCACGAGGCACTGCTGGGCATGGTGGTCAGGCACCACCCGCCTCCACATGTTGCCCAAGCCTATCGCATCCCCAAGATATGGTCCTCGGGCGATTTGACCAGCGACGTGGGGAAGGCTCTCCTCGCGTGCGACGAGAACGGACCCACCGTCATGATGGTCACCAACGTGGTCGTCGACCCCGCAGCAGGGCTTGTTGCGGTCGGCCGCCTCTTCTCAGGCAGCGTAAGCAACGGGGATCCGGTTTACCTACTCAACTCGAAGAGGGAGGGGAAGATCCAGTCGGTCCAGATATTCATGGGATTCCAAAGAGAGATAGTTGACTCTCTTCCAGCCGGGAACATACCCGCGCTCCTCGGCCTGGACATCAGGTCAGGTGAGACAATATCCAATCTGAAGGGAGTGGCGCCGTTCGAGTCGATCCACTACGTCAGCGAACCGGTCGTAACGGTGGCGGTCGAGGCGAAGCATCCCAGAGACCTCCCGAAGCTCGTCGAGGTCATGAGGCGGCTCAACATCGAGGACCCCAATCTAGTCATCACGATTAATCAAGAATCAGGGGAGACTTTGATGGCCGGGATGGGGGTGCTGCACCTCGAGATCGCCACCACCCAGATACAGCAGGCTGGCCTTGAAATCATCACATCTCCTCCGATCATCAATTACAGGGAGACCATCCGCGCCCGAGCAGGCCCCGTAATGGCCCGGTCCCCCAACAGGCACAACAAGATATTCATCGAGGTCGAGCCTCTGGAGCCCGAGGTCATCGAGCTAATCCGCAACGGGACCATCACGGAGAACACGGAGAAGAAGGCTGTGATCAAGACCCTGCGCGACCACGGCTGGGACCCGGACCAGGCGAGGAACTTCCAGGCCATAGACGAGAGAGGGGACATCCTGACAGAGGTGACCAAGGGTGTTCAGTTCCTCCAGGAATCCATGGACTCCATCCGCGCCGGTTTCGACGACATAATGAAGAACGGCCCCCTCGCCTACGAGTTCACGAGGGGGGTAAAGGTCGCTCTGACCAACTACGTCCCCCACGAAGACGCAGCACATAGAACCTACGCACAACTCATGCCAGCGTCCAGGCGGGCGATACTCGGGGCCTTGCTCTCTGCCAACCCGACTCTGCTTGAGCCCATTCTCGGAATAGAGGTGAAGGGCCCATCTGACCTCATTGGTGCCGTAACCGGGGTCATAAGCTCGAAGAGAGGGAAGCTGGTCAAAATCGACCAGAAGGAGGTTATGACGGTTGTGGAAGGCGAGATTCCAGCGTCCGAGACCTTCGACCTGAGCGAGAAGATGAGGGGCGCCACAGCGGGGAAGGCGGTGTGGAACACTCACTTCAAGACATGGCAGGCAGTTCCGCAGAACATGCTCTGGGGCCTTGTCACCGAAATAAGGAAGCGGAAAGGGCTCCCGCCGGACCCACCGAAGGCCGAAGAGTTCATCGACAAAGAGTAGAAAGCAATGGCGCAATAAAGGAAAGCGTTATTCATCCGGACATAGCGCGACCCAACCCGGCGAGAATGACCTGGCCCCTCCTCGGATGCAATGGAAATGGCTCTTCGTGGCATTTGTGGCGATTCTACTGGCGTCTTCTACTTCCATCCCTGCGCTCGCAGGCTTGCCGAACGGCACCAAGAAGAGCTCCGGGGTATCGCACGCATGGGTCCCGAATTCGGCGCTGGTGGTACCGCAGGTCTCGTCCCAAGCGATCGATGTGTTCCGCGCGTATTCAACCGAGCCCGCCCCAATGGGGATTGCTGACTACGGCGTAGGGCTTGGTGGGCCCTACCAGTATTCGACGAACTCATTCCTGGGTAGCGTGTACATAACTTCTCTCCAGACTCGGAACGCCACAGGTGACCCTTCCATGGGTTTCCAGCTCAACGTGGTCCTCGCGTTCACAGACAACAACGTGCAATACGCATACTGGGTGCAGGACGTGGCCCAGATTGACACCAGCACGAATCAGATATTCTTCATCGACAACATATGGAACTTTACCTCTCATAATGCGAACATGATCGGATCCGCCGTCTCAGGGAACGGCCAGGTTGCTACTTATCACGGGACTGGTTACTACTACGACGTCCCCCCAGTCGGCGCAGGGAATGGACTCATCCTCGCTTATCCGACCACAGTCTCATTCCTCGTGACGACCGGCATCAATTCGAATCGGCAGCCAACTGTGAAGTTCCAGTACCAGGACGGTTTGGTGATCCAGACCTACGACAATGTGACATTCAAGGGTGCAAACCATGTATCTGCGCTCACTGGGTTCGAGGTCAACGGCAACACATACAACCCGGGGGGCACCTTCTTCGACTCTGAGCTTGTCCTGGGTGGACCCGGCGGAGGCCTTTCTACAGCCGACGTCAATTCAGACCTGCGTTTGTCCTTGTATTACTGGAATGGTCACAACTACCAGGCGGTGCCGAACACCTACAACTTCGGGAGCGACACTGCAGAGACCATAAGCAACGCAGCTTCGCTCGGAGCCTACGTCCTAGCAACTGGCTCGCTGACAGCCCGGGTCCAGGCCAGTTCAGGTTCGCTGGGGCAGCTTTACACTCAGGGCGGGACTGGGACGATCACTATACGGACATCATTGACTGACGGGACCCTCTATGTTTCTAACTCCACGTACCCGAATCCTGCCCCGTATCAGACTACGTTCACTGCAAGTCAGGTCACTGTGTCGGTCTATCCGGGCACCTATTTACTTCAGATTTTCAACAATGGGCTAATTTACGATTCTGGGACCGTGACCTTGGGCCCCGCCCAGACTTTGCAACTTCAGACTCCGTTGAGGGACATCCAGATTACGATGAGCTACGCCGTCTCAGGGGATAATAGCAGGTTCCCACCCCCGACGCTGACTTTCGTCTACGGTGGGTCCTCACAAAGGTCAACTCTGACGACTGCGGCCACGATTTACCACATGGATCCGGGGAGCTCGTGGACGGTGACCGGCAACCTCACCACAGCCACTGAACGCTGGCAGACAAACCAGCCGACCTCGGGAAGGGCCACGTCATTCCAGACTGTTGGGATCGATTACTTCCATCAATACCACGTCTTGTTCACCTTTGCCGTGAAAGGGGGCGGGTCGGGGTACTCTGCCCCGTCGGTCCGCTTCCTCCAATTCGGAGCCTACAAGACGTCGGCGACAGACACTCTTGTATGGGCCGACGAGGGGCAGAGTTACTCCTACCCTCACTCTCTCGTTGGATCTGGCGCCTCCGAGCGGTGGGAGGCCCAGTCCTACGCAGGCCTTACAGGAGGTGCAGGAACAATCGAAGCCACGTACTTCCACATGTATGGCTTGGTGATGAACTATACGATCGTTGGAGGAGGGAGCCCATCGAGCCCGCGCCTCGTCGCCAAACAGTTTGGGCAGAGCTTCTTCGCCATGCTTGGACTGAGTCCCAGTACTTACTTTCTAGATGCGGGGTCTACCTGGAGTCTTCCGAATCCCCTCCAAGGAAGTTCTGCCCAGGAGCGCTGGGAGGCCGACGGGCCAACTAGCGGCAACGCGACGTCCGCTTCAAAGATGACTTTGATCTATCATCACGAGTACCTACTTGCCACTAACCTCATTCCTCCGTCGGGGGGATATGTCACCAACCTGACAGGATGGCACGACCAGGGCGCCACCCTGCAGCTTTCGGCGACCGCCAGCCGGGGGTGGAAGTTCGTGGGCTGGAATGGTTCGGGGACGGGGGCCTACACAGGTGGTTCAAACAATTCGTCGTTCGTGGTCGGCTCTCCCATTCAGGAGAATGCAACCTTCTATCCCGGGCTCAGTATGGTCGCAGGCCCCAACGGCCAGATTTCCTTCAGTTTCGGTTCTACCAGTGGGTCCGTCCAAGCCGGCAGCACGGCGACAATCTTTGCGCCAGCTGGTACTACTGTCGCCCTCAAAGCCGTCCCTTCCTCTATCTTCTACGCCTTCTCTGGATGGTCGCAAGGAATCATAGTGACTGGAAGCACGACAAGCTTGAAGCTGACGTCGCCCTCAACTGCTCAAGCGAGTTTCGCAATCAACATTTCATTGCTGGGTGGAATTGCCGTAGCGATACTTACGGTGGTACTGTTTTCCGCCTTCGCGTTGCGTTCGCGTCGACGTACCACGTATTTGGATCAGGTCCCTGTTCCAAAAGGACTTTCGAATTGAGTTCGGATGACGACCTAGCCTACAGAAGGAGCGTCAGGAACATGTCCCTTGTCTTGGCGGCCATTGTGATCACCGTCTTTGCAGCTATTTTCGTCCCACCTTATGTCTACCCTCAGCACACCCTCTTCCAATCTACGGTCTCCAGCGGCTCACCTTTCGGGTTCACAATTCACCTCCAGATCAACGCGACCTCTGTCCCCCATGCTGGGTCCATTATGCTCACTGGCTGGGTAAACAGCTCTTCTTCCTCGATCGAGAACGTCACGGCAGCCAATGCCTGGGGACTCCCACAAGGAAGGCTATGGGGAAGAACATGCACGACGGGCTGGCCGATCGGGCTCGGAGTGATGAAGGGGCACTACACCCAGGACAACTATACGCTGGGGAGCGTGATTCCTGTTCCTCAACCCCTGGCATCTTGCCCCCTACAACTTTCTGCGCCGCGGTACTTCCTCTTCGAGGCATATTCCTCCAAGGCGCTGGTCACCGTGGGAGGAAACACGGTCACCTGGCGCATCCAGACTGAATTCTCGTTCAGAGGATTCCAAAGTTCTACGCACCAGTCCGGAGTCTACACAGCGGTGATCGCAGACGAGTGGGGGGACGTGCTGACGACCAACTTCCTGGTCACCTAGCAACTTCCTTAACTAATCTTATTGAACTTCATATCCTCGTTGAACGTCAGTCCCTTGCTCATCCATAGGCTCTTCTACCCTCAAGTCCCGGCAGTTCTGTCCACTCAGCATCGAGGGAGGGTGTCTGCGATGCCGGTCGTCTCCTACGCCTCGGTTTCGGACTCGCCCCCACTCGTGGCCGTGGCCTGCAACCCGAGAAGTTTCACTTGCAAACTTACCATTAAAGCGTCGTCGTTTTCATTGTGCATCTTGGACAGGGGCCATGCAAACGCCGTCGCCAAGCTGGCCACGACGAGCGGCTCAAAGGTGAAGGACAAGCTTCTTGACGCTGGTTTGAAGCACCATCTCGGGTCGAAGCTCAAAGTCCCAGTAATCAAAGGGGCGGAAGCGACTCTTGAGTGCATGCTGAAGGACGAGTGGAATCTCGGCGACCATACGCTCCTCGTTGGGCTGGTCGAAGCTGCCTCAGCCTCCGACGCATTCGGCGACTTCTGGGACTTTCAGAAATACCATCCGCTTCTTTACACAGGCTGGAAAGAGGGACTTACTACCCTGCCTAGGTCCTAGTTGTAGGACTTCAGGACTTCCGCTGAGAACTTCTTCAGGTCTGTGATTATCTCCTGAGCCGCAGGATGGTTGATCGAAGCGCAGTAGTATTCGAGCCCGGCCTCTACGTATCCGTCTATCTCTTTTCTAATCTCGGCCGAAGACCCTGAAACAGCCACCCTTCTTTCCTGGTTGGGGGTAGTGTACTGCTCGCGCTTCTTCCTTACGTCCGTCGTCATCCTCATGGAAATAGTTAGACCTCTCCCAGATTCCTTGATTTCTTGAACCCCTTTCCTGAATGCTTCGAGGTCCAAGCCAACAGGGTGCCATCCGTCTCCCAGCCTGACGGCTCGCTTGATCGAAGTGGGACCGTTGCCCCCTATCCAGACGGGGATGTCACCGCTTCGGGGCTTGGGGAGGAAGAGCGCGTCCTTGATGTGGAAGAACTCCCCGTCAAAATTCACGACTTCTTCCTTCCAGAGTTTCTTCAGCAGTCTGATGCTCTCGTCCATCACCCTACCTCGTCTCGCGAAATGGGCGTTCAGGAAGCCAAACTCTTTCTCGGCCCAACCCGCTCCGAACCCAAGTATGACCCTCCCCTTCGAGAACACTTCCAAAGTGGCTGCCTGCTTCGCGACGAGGACCGGGTTCCTCTGAGGAAGCACGATGCAGGAGGTCCCCAACTTGAGCTTGTCCGTAGTGGCCGCGATGTAGGTCAGGGTCGTCAAGGGCTCCAGGACCTCCCCATAGGGTTCCCTGAGCTCTGTCGGCATTAGGATGTGGTCAGTGGCCCACACCGAGTCGAATCCTTCCTCCTCGCAGACGCGGGAGATTTCGACGAGCTCATGGGCGCTTATCTTGTCTCCGTAGTTTGGGAGGATGTAACCGAACTTCACTTCGGCTCAACCCTTCCGGGAAACAAATCTCGGGGCCAGTGCCCCGGTCTTGTTGAGCTTGCCGAGGTTCAACACCAGGGCCGTCATCCTTTCCACCATCTGTGCCTGCGACAGCGGTCCGACGTAAAGGGGTCTGAGGTTCGGGACGCTGCGAACCAACGATGCCGCCTCATCGAAGGTCTCCCTCGTTTCTGCTGCGACGAGGATATCCATGGGGACAGGCTCTTCCTCCTCAAAAATGCGGGCGGGTACGTTGTTGAATGCCGTAGCTACCCTGCTGTCAGGAAGCAGCCCTGCTAGTTCCTCGGCAGCCGAGCCCTTCTCCAGAGGATAGTGGAGCAGCCCTCCCTCCAACTTCAAGGGATTGAACATAGAAATGACAAGCTTGCCTCTGAGTTCATCCGCAAGGACTGCAGCCTCGCCGATGGCCGAATACGGAATTGCGAACACAGCAGCTTCCGCATCCCTCGTTGCAGTTGCATAATCGGCGCCCGTCGCACCCTTGATACTCTTCGCAGCTTCTTCTGCCCTGGCCGGGTCTCTCGACCCTATGACAACGACGTTATTTTTCGAAAGCTGTTTCGCCACGGCCCCACCCATGGCCCCGGTTCCCCCAAGCACGGCGACCTTCATTGTTCCTCTAACCTCGCTTGGGCCCCACTTTCCTTGTACTTTGTGAACCTTGTGTCCAGCATTTCCCTGATTTTCTCCGCCCTCTTCCATCCGATCCCCGGCGTCAGAGCCAGCTCCCCGGCTGTCAGGCTCATGACTCTCCTCGGAGTCCCGTACTTTGAAAGGAGCTTCTCGGCGAGTTTCCTCCCGACCCCCGGTATCGAGGAGACCAGGTAGAGCTGCTGCAAAGGGATGCTCTTCGCCTTCGGAGGAAGCTCCGATGGCATTCTTGCGAGTGGCTTCGCCCGTGCATGGCCCAGCAGTTCGGCTATCGCCGTCGCCGTCTCCTTCGGGTTCGCTGTGTAGATTACTCTGAGGCCGTACGCCAGCGTGACGTTGGCTATGGCCCCGTAGAATGACTTCAGGTTCTTGACCAGCCCCTCGACCTCCTTCGAATCCCCTTCGACCAGAAGGAAGGGCTTCGCATACGCGGCTGAAATCTTGGCGGCCTGGTAGAACAACCTCGAGTCATAGACCGATGCGACCAGGTCCCTCACCGACTTCCTTTCGACCGCTATCTCGGGGTTGAGGACATAGTCGGCCACGGGGAGCCTGCTGAAGTAGACCCGGACGTTGAGCTTGGAGAGCTCATCGGGGACTCCGCTCGCCCTTTCCCTCTCGTCGGCGACCACCCTGGAGGGTATCACAGGACAGTGGTTGGAAGGATGAAATAAAAGGAATAGGCGGCGAGAACGAAGACTGCCACTGCAGCGGCGGCAACCCCTTTGTCGACCACTCTCGCTTTGTATTCGACGAGAGAAGTAGGCCTCGGGACCGCCCCGTAGGCCCTTGACTCCATGGCCTCGGCAAGCTCCCCGCTCCTGACGACGGAATTCACCACCAGCGGGATGAGTATGGGGATCATGTTCCTGACCCTTCTGATAATATTCCCTTTCTCCAACTCGAGACCCCTGGACTTCTGGGCGTCCATTATCTGGAGGGTGTCCAGCATCATCACGGGGATGAACCGCACCGCGGTCACGAAGGCAAAGACGACGTCCCTGGGTAGCCTGAATGTTTTCATCACCTGCTCGAGCTCGTCGGGAGATGTAGTGATGAAGAAGAGACTCGTTGACACGACTATCGCCACGAACCTGATGGCATAGAGAGCCGAGGTCTCAAGGTTCCTGGTGAAGAACAAGTTCAGGAGAAAGATG
>DATGVR010000131.1:0-10840 GCA_035300255.1 Nitrososphaerales archaeon | reverse complement strand
AGGCTCTCCTTCATCCCTCTGATGACGGAGACAGCCGGAGCCAGTGTGTCCGCGATCTCGCCGAGGTCGGTAATGGTACCTAACCTTAGCGAAATCTGTTCAAGCGCGAGCTGGGCCTGCGTGACCATCTTGCCCATCTTCCTGACTTCGGAGAGCTCGTTGGCGTAGACTGCGGCGTGCTGGGTGTCATGCTTGGCGAGGGATGAGACTACGTTCTTGAAGATCATCGAGTCGCGCTGCTTGATCCTGTTCACGGTGTTGTCGAGCTGGGAGATGAGGACGCGGATTTGTCTGTTTGCCTGTTCGATTTGAGGTTTCAGTGGGCCCGTTGGGCGAACTGATCCCCTTATTTTGTCCATAAAGCCGGGGCCCTGGTCTTTCGTTTCCCATTTTGATGAAAAGCTCATTATTGGACCGCACTTTGCTCTGAGTTCCAATATACCGCCTGCTCTAATCCCGGTGCCAGTTTGAAGAAAAATTGTTGACTGTGCCCCGTCGAGGGTCTCTAGGCAGATAAAAGCCACCAAGAAGTGGAGCGCAGGGTTGGAGTCCAGGGGAGGATTCGTTTACCTGACGGCTGAAGAAATGGCAGAGGCGGACAGAATCGCAATGGAGGAATTCGGAATCGATGTCAAAGTGCTGATGGAGAACGCAGGCCTTCAGGTCGGGATACTTGCCCGGAAGATGTTGGGAGGGAGTGTGGCAGGCAAGAGAGTCTGCTGCGTTGCGGGGAAGGGGAACAACGGAGGGGACGGGCTGGTGGCCGCGCGACACCTTCACAATTGGGGGGCCAAGGTTGGAGTGGTCCTGGGGGCTGACAAGAAAGAACTCCGCGACGTCCCTGCGAAGCAGCTGAGGATATTGGAGAGGATGGGGTTCGAAATCGATGGTCCTGCTGTGGGGTTTGACAGGGTCGAACTTCTCGTCGATTCGCTGCTGGGCTATGGTTCGAGGGGGGATCCGCGCGAACCTGTGGCGGGCCTGATTCGCAGCATCAATCTGTCTGGGATTCCTGTCTTGGCGGTGGATGTCCCGTCGGGATTGGACGCGACGACAGGGGAACCCAATGAGCCTTGCGTCACAGCCAATGCCACGTTAACGTTCGGCCTGCCGAAGACCGGGTTCCTCAATCAGGAATCAAGGCGGTTCGTTGGGGAGCTGTACTTGGCCGACATCTCGCTTCCAGAGCCAATCTATCGAAAGTACGGCCAGGTTCCGGGAATATTTGGGACGGATACACTACTAAAGGTTGAGTAGGCCTTCAACGCTTTTGAACCGAGAATAGAAGGTGTCTTAGGACATGAAGAGCCAGAAAAGCCAGAGTGATGTAATGAAGTGCCCGAAATGCGGCAAATTCGAGCTCAGGGAGGCCGCGCAAGGGATAACGTGCAGGATCTGCGGGTACACGCTTTCGCCGGGCGAGGCGGACAAGTTTAGGCTCTTCAGGCTACTGAAGGAAGAGGAAAAGAGCGGCAGCCGTCGGTAAACCCGCAGGACGAGAATTTCACGGGGGTGCTGGAGCGGCATAGACGAACACGGACCAGATCCAGCCTACCGGTGACTCGGAGACAGGGGCGAAGCCTTTGGTTTTGAGCTTCTCTTCAATTTGACGAGTCGAGTGGATGAAGAAGCGAAACGAGTTTCGTCTGGAAAATATGGCCTGCAGAGGGAGGAAGAGCCGGAGGAATCTCGTGAGACCCCGCCCGTCGTTTGGCAGCGAGAAGATGTAGTAGCGCCGGGCGGCGGCGCTTGAGTTGTCCACCAGGGAAGTCGCGTCAGGGTAACAGCAGAGAACCTTGTCGAGGATTACGACGTCCGAGCTGGGCAAGGCGGCCACTGCCCCATCACCTCGGTCGAATGTGGCCATCGGCGAGACACCCGCCTCGGCAGCGAGAGAGCGAGCCACCTGGATCATTGCAAGCGAGAGGTCCATGCCCCTGACCGAGGATGCTCCCTTCTTGAGAAGTTCAAGGGATAGCGCGCCGATTCCGCAGCCGAGTTCGAGTATCGATGACCCTGAGAGGTCCCGTGAGGACATGGCGTCTGAGATGACTCTGGAGGTTTCGTCGAGGCCCTCCTTTCTGTAATCCTTGAGCATCCGCTTAGACTCGTCGTCGAAGCAGCAAGAAATCCCCTCAGTGTTTACTTCCATTGACCCTTGAATGGGAAATTCAAGGGAATTAACGGTTCTTCCGTCGCAACCGTTTAATCCGCCTCCCCTCTGAGGAGGGATGTGTCCGTAAGGGCAAGCCCGATTTCGAAGACCGCAGCGCTGCTCATCATCGCATTGGGGGTGTTTACTCTCTTCGCCGGCGTTGTGGGAGGGGTGGTCGTCAACGACATCGCGGGGGTTGCTATCATTGTATTGGGACTAGTCCTTTACAGAATGCTCTTCAGGTTCGCAAGAAAGCTTAGGAGACAGATCAACGATGCGGAGAAGAAGATCTAGGCTTGCATTGACTTGAACCTTGGCTTTAGGTTCTTCTCCCAGACCCTGTCAGAGATGTAACCACCCAGGGTTCCGCTAATGATCCCCCATACAACTATTGGGCCGTAGACAACCTCCAGCAGGGTTGTTGTAGAGTAGCCGGAGATGTTTATTCCAGGACTTAGATTGAGCGCAAGGAACACATAGGCTATGCTGACCCCGAGCACAGTGCTTGCGAGGCCCAGGGCCAATGCCAGCCTTCTCGCATTTGCTTTTTCCGCAGTTCTTACTTTGAGCAGCGTCCCGAAGACGTCCACGAGCGCTCCGTATGACACTGCGAAAATCAGGTCATAGGGGAAAAAGCTAACTTTGACTGCGGACTGGAGCACCCCGTTTACGAGGCCCGTGTATGTCGCCCCTCCCCTGCCGAGGAGAAGGAAGCTCAGCGCGAGGATCGGGACCTCCACGATAATCAGATAGTCAGTGATTGGGAAGGTGAACGGCGACTTGACCAGGGCTATGATGACCCCGAACAGGGTTGCCGTGGCAAGCTTCCGCGTCTCCAAGTGGGGGCGGGGTCTAAAGTTCCGTTATTTAACGAGTGTTAGATAAGTTGAACCGGCGAGCGCGGCTGGAAATGCATATCGCGCGGCTCGCGGGGGCCCGAATCCCTTGGCCCAGGTCTTCAACGAAATCCTAGGGACAGAGGTGCGCATTCCGGAGGTTCCCACCCGAATTGTAAGTTTCAGCCCAGCTGCTACGGAGACGATCTTCGGAATCGGAGCAGGAGAAAATGTGGTTGGGGTAAGCGCATTCTGTGCCAGGCCCCCGGAAGTGAATCGAAAGCGAAAGGTGGGGAGTTACAATACGGTCAGGGAGGAAGTCCTTGACGAGCTGAGGCCTGACCTAATCCTTGCGGTGACGGGCTACCAACGGGAGTTCGCCCTAAGGCTCGCTAAGAAGTACCCCGTTTACCCCCTCGAGCTTCCTGTTTCCGTGGCAGGCATCGTAGACTTCGTGGTGAAGGTCGGACTGGTCACGGGGTTACCCGACCCGGCGAGAGAGCTGGCCGCATCTCTGCTTCACAGGATAGGTGAACTTGGTAGGATCCCGAAGCTCAGAGTCTACGAAGAAATAGACTTGGGGGGACCCGTTACTTTTGGCGCCTACAGCTACATCACCGACGCGTTCAGGGTGCTCGGTTGTTCGACAGTGTGTGAGGGTGAACGAAATGAATGGTTGAAACCAGATTTGGAAGCAATCGCCGAGGCTGACCCTGACGTGATTGTCTATGAGCCGAAAATGTTCATGCCATTCGGTGAAAAAGAGCTCTTGGGCCTAATCGAATCCAGGGGCTGGACTAACCTGAAGGCCGTCGCGGCAAGAAACGTCTTCATGACCCCGAGACCGTTGGATTTCCTCGCCCATCACGGGCCCTCATTTGTCACAGTCGCCTTACCTTGGCTTGAAGAGATTCTGAAGAAGGCTGGACGAAACCTTGGCTAGTCAGGCCGGCGCCCAGCGCTGGGACGCCATCGTCGTGGGATGTGGGGCAATGGGGGCCTCGACGAGTTACAACCTTGCGCGAAGAGGGCTCAGGGTTCTCACCCTTGAGAGGTTCGGGCTCAACCATGAGTTCGGCTCGTCGCACGGGAAGACCCGAATAATCAGGTTGGCGTACTACGAGGACTCAAGGTATGTCCCTCTGCTTCGACGCGCCTTCGATTCTTGGCGGGAGCTTGAGTCCAAGTCAGGGAAGGCCCTGCTCGAGTTGACGGGAGGGCTGATGATTGGAAAGCCCGAAGGTGAATTGGTAACCGGGGTCCTGGGGAGCGCAAAGGCCCATGGGATTCCTCACCGCGTTCTGACCTCCTCGGAGGTCGAGGATGAATTCGAAGCATTCACCATAGGGGACGACATGTGCGCCGTCCACGAAGAAAGCGCGGGGATACTCTTCCCGGAAGAATGCATTAGAGCCTTTGTTGATGGCGCCGGAGAAGCCGGTTGCGAGGTCAGATTCGGCGAAAAGATGAATCGATGGAAGTCGTCCGAGTCCAGTATCGAAATAGAGTCATCAAACGGCACGCTCACCACCGACAGGTTGATTCTGTGTGCTGGAGCCTGGAATTCCTCGTTCCTCGGAAATCTTCTGCCCCTTCAGTGCGAAAGGCAGGTGCCTTTCTGGTTCTCCTCGGATGGGCAGAAGTGTTTCACGCCGCAAGAAATGCCGGTGTTCATCTTCGAAGAGGACCCGAAACAATTCTTCTATGGGATACCAGACGTCGGACACGGGACGAAGGTGGCCAGGACCCACGGTGGGGAGATTGGCCAACCAGACAAAATCAGACGGGAGGTCACCAAGGAAGACCTCGCCCCAGTCAAGGGATTTGTTGACGACAGACTTCCAATGCTCAAGGGCCCTCCCATCGCATCCACCACATGTCTTTACACGAATACTCCTGACCTGAACTTCGCAGTAGGCCTTCACCCGGACGATCCGAGGGTAACCGTGATTAGCGCATGCTCTGGCCATGGATTCAAGTTCGCCAGCGTCCTAGGTGAGGTGGCCGCAGACTTTGCGACGGAGAGGAAGACGAAATATGACCTGTCTTTCCTCGATGTTGAAAGGTTCGGCCGCAGGTCAAGCTCTTAGGGTGGCGCGCGCCCTCTTAATGTCCCCGGTCCGTGGCGAGAAGACCACGTCGAAGACAAGGTAACCGATGGCCACCAACCAAGCAACAGCAGCTGGGAAAGACGACTCCGACACCGTCGCCACTCCGGCTATGACAAAAGCCGAGCAAACCGAAGCGATGGCCCCCGAGGCGTACATCGCCGCGGCCCTCCCTTTCGATGCCTTTGCGAGCGAAGCCTTTTCAGTCGAGAGTGTCAGGATAGGGACAAGCCGAGCTAGACCAGCAAACCTCGGCGGTAGGACTCGCGCCAGGGTTGTTCTTCCGAAGCGAATGGTCCTGAAACTTATGCCCACGACCCGTCCTACGAAGTAGTGCGCTGGGCAGTGGACCAAGTACGTCCCTGCACCCTGAGCGATGACGACGTAGACGGCGAAGAGTAGGCCCGGAGGAACCAAAGAACTTCCGGCCACGATTCCGGCGAATGTCGCAACCTCGGCCGAAATTCCGACGATCGGTCTCAAACGAGTCTGGCCCTTGATCTCGCGCGCTGGAATTTGGATGCCTTGAAGCAGTATTCACGCGTGGCCCTCCGCGGAGTTAGAAGTCCGTTAATGACATCTTGTATTATTTGCGGTTTCTCTCTTGTCCGCGGGTCTCCGTAGCCGCCTCCCCCCGCTGTCCTAATCTCAACGACATCCCCCGTACTGAGGACCATGGTGGACTTGGAAGGAATCCGTAACTGCCTTCCCATTCGTTCAAGCAGGACTTCGGTCCTTCCTCCTGGGCCTCCGCCGCGTAGGCCCCAGGGGAAGTGTTTCTCCCTGTCAGCCAGGATCGTGAAGGTTGTCCCCTCTGATAGCGCCATGTATGCGCGAACCAGACCGGAGCCACCTCTGCGTCTCCCCGAGCCCGAGCTGTCGGGCCTGAATTCGTACTTGACAATCCTCAGAGGAAGAGAACGCTCAATCTCCTCTATGGGGGTGTTCATCGTGTTCGTCATGTTGGCCTGTATCCCGTCGATCCCGTCCCAGGTCGTACCAGCGCCAAGCCCGACACCGATCGTTTCGTAGAAAGCCCAGTTAGACTCCGCCCTGTTCCCTCCAATCATCACGTTGTTCATCGAACCTCCTGCTGCCGCGGGGACGCGAGGCCGCGCTGCCGATGAGAGTGCCCTGAAGATGACGTCGGCGTTCCGTTGGCTCGTCTCCACATTGCCGCCACCTACTGGATGGGGGTGGGTCGGACTGAGCAAGGTACCGGGGGGAGCACGCACGGTCACGAACGAGAAGGCGCCGTGGTTGGCAGGGATGTCGTCGCCAAGAAGGCATCGAAGGACGAAGAACACTCCTGATATTGTCACGCCGAAGACCGCGTTCAGGGGGAAGTCGACCTCCTTGGAGGTGCCCGAGTAGTCTACGACTACCCCCGACTTCGAGATCTTAACACTCGCCATTATCTTTAGATCTTCGCCACGCGGTCCTTCTACCACGTCCGTAGCTTCGTAGGTGCCGCTGCGGAAACCAGAAAGCCTCCTGCGGCTCAGAGTTTCGGAATGCTCGAACGAGCGAACGGCGGCACGTTCGAAGGCTTCGAGGCCATGCTTGTCGATGATTTCTTTCGCCCGTCTCGTTCCAAGGACGTTGGCAGCCACCTGAGCCTTCAGGTCTCCTCGCCGCTCGACCGGAGTTCTCGAAGCGGTTGCGAACCTTTCAACGGTCGACTCGACGAAATCGTTCTTCTTCCACAGGACAGAAGGCTCCAGGACGAAGCCCTCCTCGGACAGAGTGTGGGCGCCCATGGAGATGCTTCCGGGCACGCTTCCTCCGACGTCTGCGTGGTGGGCCTTGTTGACAGCAAATGCGATGAGCTTCCCTCCATGGTGGATGGGAGCCGCGACTGTTACGTCGTTCAGATGAGTCCCGGTGACGTAGGGGTCGTTGGCCGCGATCATGGAGCCTTCGTCGAGGGCCATCCCTTCTCGACCCAAATAGTCGATGAGGTTTTTCAGCCCCCATGGTAAGGAGCCGAGGTGGACTGGTATGTGCTCCGCCTGAGCAAGGAGACGCCCTGCGGGGTCGAATAGAGCCGCTGAGTGGTCCATCCTCTCGTTGATGTTAGGGGAATAGGCCGAATTGCGGAGAGCGAGCCCCATCTCCTCGCTGGTGTAAAGGAGAGAATGACTGACGATTTGAAGGGTCACATTGTCTGGCTTCATCTAGTCAGCCTCGTGCCGTATTCCTCCGACGACCACTTCCACGAAGGGTTGACAACGAGGGTGGAGTCGTATTCTTCGATTATGCAAGGACCCCTCCCTGCGTCACCGGGACTCAACGATTCTCGCCTGAACACCTTAATTGGCCGCGACTCCTTCCCAACCCATGCCATTCGCTTTGTAGGCAGGGTTGGAGGGAGGGTCCCTCGCGAGCGCAGAGCCCCGACGTCCTTTCTCCTGACGGTGGCCCTGACCTTGATGTTGACCACTTCCAACTTGTCGGCAAGGGTGTAGCCATAGAGGGCCCGGTGCCTAGAGTCGAAGGCTGCCTTTACCGACGAATCTGATTCGAAAGGGAGGAGGAGCTCGTGAGATTGTCCCAGATATCTTCCTTCGAAAAAGCGGTCGAAGGTGAAGTGCGTGAAGCCTTCCGAATCGAGCTCCTCCCTAGCAGACACCTCGAGCCTCAAGAAGCGTTCTTCCAGGCGCGCGTCGACCCGCATTACGGGCATTGTGAAGGTGCGCGTGAGCTCGCCAGCGAGGAGGCCGTAGGCCGAGAAGAGACCGGCGTGGAGAGGGACTACGATCTCGGTGATTCCCATCTCCTCCGCGAGGTCACAGGCGTGGACCGGCCCCGCGCCCCCGAATGCGAACATGACGAAGTCTCTTGGGTCCCTTCCCCTCTCGACGGTGACCATGGATATCGCCCTCGCCATGCTGTTGTTGACGAGTCTGACGATGCCCGTTGCGGTCACTAGAGGGCCCAAGCCGAGACTTCGCGAAATCCTACGAATTGATCGGGCGGCGAGATCTTTGTACATCGGCATCGACCCTCCAAGGAGTCCGACAGGGTTGAGCCTCCCGAGTCGGACGTTGGCATCTGTCACGGTTGCCTCGGTTCCGCCCCTCCCGTAGCATGCGGGACCAGGGGTCGAGCCTGCGCTCAAGGGCCCCACCTTCAGCTCACCGGCCTCGTCCACCCGGGCGATGGTCCCTCCTCCAGCGCTTACCTCCGCCAGGTCGATGAACTGGCCTCTGACCGGATATCCGCTCCCGCGTATCGACCTGCCACTGTGGGTCTTCCCTGCGGCCTCGAATTCGTTGATGATGTCGGGATGGCCATCTATCACCGTCCCGGCTTTCGCTGTCGTCCCGCCCATGTCGAAGGTCAGGACTCGGTCTAGGGAAAGTTGCCTTGCAAGGCGTTTCGATGCGATGACACCAGCGGCGGGGCCAGATTCCAATACCGACGCAGGATGTCTGGAAGCGAAGGCGATGGTGCTGGCCCCCCCGTCCGAGTTCATTACGTACACGGGGGAGCGGATCCCAATCCGGGCAAGCGAGGAGCTGAGGGAAGAGAGGTACCCCGTCATCAGGGGAGAGAGGACAGCGTTGACCACCGTGGTGCTCGTCCGTTCGTACTCCCTGTACTCTCTATCGACTTCGCTGGATATGCTCACATGGCCCCGAAAGCCGCTCCCAACGAGGATGGTTCGCATCCTTGTTTCGTGTTTGTCGTTGAGGTACGAATTGAGAAAGCACACGGCGACCGACTCGAACCCGCCTCTTTTGATTTGGTTGGCAAGAGACCGGGCCCTTCTGTCGTCGAGGGGGACCAGTTCCGAACCGTCCGCCGAGATCCTGCAAGCGATCGTGAATCTATCGCGTCTTTCGACCAGCGGAGGGGGCCTTCGCGTCCTCAGGTTGTAGAGCTCGGGGCGCCGCTGTCTTCCTATCTCCAAGACGTCCCTGAAGCCTTCATTAGTTATCAGGGCTGTTCGAGCAAGCCCTGAGTGGGTGAGGAGGGCGTTCGTGGCAAGAGTTGTGGCGTGGGAGATAAGGGATACATCGCGGGCGCCTGGACCCATGCGCAGAAGGCCCTGCAGGATTGCTTCAGAGGGGTTGGCGGTGGTGGGGAGCTTCAGGACGACGAGTCCTTCTGAGTCGCCGACGACAATATCAGTGAAAGTTCCGCCGACGTCTATCCCTGCGGCCACCTGCCTCTTTGGACCGGGCAACTACGGTTGCCAGGGGCGCCGTCCTTTGGGTTTATACTGATTGGAACGCTGGCCGAGGGGCGCGGGTTGTTCAGCGAATACAGAGGCATACCCTCTCAGGCAAGACTGCTAATCTACCTCAGCTTCATCCCGAACATTGCCATCGGGTTCATCTACATTGACTTGGCTTACTTCCTGCCAAAGATCCAAGGCCTGACTCCTGGTTCCACTGGGATTGTGATAGCGGTCCTGGGGGCGACCCTGGTGGCCGAGAGCATTCCACTCGGGATTGTTGCGGACAGATATGGACGAAGGAAGATGCTCTTCCTGGGGAACCTCTGCGCGAGCCTTAGCCTGATAGGATTCGCGCTGACAACGGACTTCGGTATTATTCTGATTTTCGCGATACTCGAGGGTACTGGAGAGGCGGCCTACGCTGTCTCCGTGGGGGCCCTTCTGGCCGAGAAAGCTGGAGACACGAAACGTACTTCGGCATTCTCATTGCTGGCAATCCTGGGCTGGGTCGCAGGCGCCCTTGGAGGATTCATCATATCTTCAGTGCTGGCCCTCCAGACCTTCGGGCTGGACGCAAGACAGAGTCATATTATTTTGTACGCGGCGGTTGGGCTCCTCGGCCTATCTGTCACACCGCTGTTCTTTTTGGTCAAGGAGGGCGCCACGACGAGAACCAGGAAAGAAATCCTTCCACGGAAGTCAAGCCGGGTCCTCAAGCGTTTCATCATTTACAGCGTGCTTATCGCCGTCGGGGCGGGCCTCTTCGTCCCCATCATGACCAACTGGTTCGCGGCAGCCTATGGAGTCTCGGATGGCGTCAGCGGACCCGTCCTTGGACTCACGAATCTGCTGACGGCGGGGGTTGTGTTCTTATCGCCGAGGTTGGCGGCGAGGTTTGGACTCGTCAAGGCCACAGTGCTGACGCAGGCGTCCTCGACTCTGTTCATGGCCTTGGTCCCCTCGTCTCCGAACTTTTCTATCGCGGCTTCGTTGTATCTGGTAAGGGTCTTCCTGATGAACCTCTCGAACCCTCTGACCCAGTCGCTCATCATGGGCCTCGTTTCACCAGAGGAGAGAGGGATGGCCTCTGGAATAACAGCGTCCACGTGGAGGCTGCCGAACTCCTTGTCAAGTTACGTCGGTTTGGTCCTGATCGGGGGGGGACTCATCTCCCTGCCATTCTACATCGCCACCGTGCTTTACATTGTCGGAATCAGTCTTTATTGGTTCATGTTCAAGGACGCGAAACTTCCTGAGGAAGCCCGGACCATAGCTCAGGCACCCATCCAGTCGTCCAGCTTGCCAGGCCCGGAAGCCGAGCGCTGAATGTCGGCGACCCTGACTCCCACCAGCCTGACAGGCTTCCCCTTCGATTCGAACTCGTCCAGAAGTTTGTCCACCGCCTCAAGGAGGGGCCTGTCACTGTCCGTATGGCTTACTAGGGACTTCTCCCTCGTGTGAGTCTCAAAGCCACGGAAACGGATCTTGATCCCTGTCACCCTGTAGGTGTATCCTGCTGATTTCACTCTCCGCATCAATTCCGCAGCACCGTCCG
>DATGVR010000130.1:0-6220 GCA_035300255.1 Nitrososphaerales archaeon | reverse complement strand
CGAAGACGATGGACTGGCTGTTCGCCAAGGCTGACGAAGCAGCTGAACGGCTCGGCTTCGCAAAGAAGGGAGAGCGCATTGTGGTGACATCCGGAACGCCAGGAATTCGAGGGACCACCAACCTGATAAAAGTCTCAGTCGTCGGCAGCAGGGGCTGAACGGAGGTCAGTCCACGAAATCCATCAGCGTGGGGTTTTTCGTTCGCCTTCTTGCCGGCTTCTCATTGGTGGCCTTGACTAGTTCTCTCATCCTTCCTTCCTTGAACAGGGTGCTATAATAGTACGATTCGTCCACGGTCCCTTCGGCCAACAGGATAACGACCCTTCCTTCGGTTGTCCGCCCGGTGCGCCCTCGACGCTGGATGGACCGAATTTCGGAAGGAACAGCCTCGTAGAAAATCACGAGGTCCACGTCGGGGACGTGCAATCCCTCTTCACCGATGCTGCTGCTTACCAGGACCTTGAACTCCCCTTTGCGAAACTGTTCGAGGGCCTCGGTCTGTTTCCCTTGGTCCATCCCCTTGCTCCCGGTCCTATCCGCCTGGCCTACGAATCGCCGGGCGCTGAGCCCCCTCTCACCCAAGGCCCTCACGATATCCTCTATCGTGTCCCGGTACTGAGTGAAGACTATTACCTTGGAGTCGGGTTTCTTCTCAATCTGCTGCTCCACCACCTTCAGCATTTCTTCAATCTTCGTATGAGGAATCGAGGCAAGTTTGTGCGCATCTTCTTCGATCTTCAGCCACTTAGGATCCTTTACCAACGATATCGCTGATTTTCCCTTGTCGGGCTTTTCCCTGAGTTTCTCCAGGTACCTCAAAAGAGGAGGAGCGCCCTGGGTCTCTATCATCTCAATGGCGTGAAGAATCGTCACCGCCTGAGCTTGGTTCATGATTGCCCCGAAGATGTACCCTTTTTGTCCACCGGTGGCCTGGGCTGACTTGAGCCTGGCAGAAATCGCGACCCTTGCTTCAAGCAGGGCCTTTTTCGAGACTCTGTTGCTCCTCAGGAATCCGCCGTTCAGGAGCTTCTTCACCTTGTCATTGTAGAGCTCCCTCAATCTCAGTATAGTCATGTAATATTCGTCGGGAACCTTAACCTTGATGGTCTCGATGTTTGTTCTCTCAACATAATCCCTTACGTCGTCGCTCTCCTCGCTCCTTGCTTCGACTGCCTCGATGAACAGGTTCCTCTTGATTTCGTTGATTTTTTCTTTTGTTGCCCCTGGAGACGCAGTCAGGCCCAAAATCAGAGGATGGTCGGAGCTCTCCCGATAGGATGTCGCTAGCTTCGTGTAGGTGTAGTCCCTAACGCTTCTATGGGCCTCGTCGAACACTGCCAAGTCTACTTCGCGGAGCGAAATCCTCCCATGCCGGACATCGTTGTAGATGGTCTGGGGGGTGGCGAAAATCACTCTGGACTTCAACCACAGGACCTCTCTCTCTCCCGGATCGACCGTGCCAGTCAAGGCGACCATCGAGCCTTCCGGAAGTTTCAGTTCGGCGCCGAAGGCCCTCAGATGTTGCAGGACCAAGGGCCTGGTAGGGGCGAGAACCATGACCTTGGATTTTGGGTTCCTCCGAAGCATCTCTCCGGCAACCATGATCGCGACGATAGTCTTTCCAAGCCCCGTTGGCAATACCACCAGCGTGTTCTTCGAGGAGGCGACGTCGGCAATTCTTTTCTGGTATTCCCTCGCGGCGAATCCTTCGGACATCAATCAGGCTCTCCGCTTTCGAATTCGACTAAAAGGCTTGCCTGCTCTCAGAGAAAAGTATGCAAGGCTCTCGCTAGCCTTCGTTCACGAGCGGACTGGTTGTTGTACTGAGGCCACCCGAAGTTTACTGACTTGGCGCCGGCGTCGTCATTTCGAGGTGGCGTTTGTAGTGGTCGGCGAGCTTCTCGTCGGAGCCGAATTCCGCCCCACACTTGTCGCATCTGAACTTGGCCATCGCGACCACCAGCTCCTTGTGAGTCCTCCCTAATATGCAGTGAGGGAGAATGTTACTGTCAAAAACACCATAAAGTAGCTGTACTCATTTGACCATCACAGCATCGACGCCCTTGGGGAGTGGCGGATAATGCATGTGCAGAGCTTCAATCGTCCTGACGACTTCAGTACAGACCACCAGGTCGCGGAACCAGCCATGGTTGGAAGGAACCACATACCAGGGGGCTCGCTTCGTGCTGGTCCTCTCCAAGGCATCTTTGTACGCAGACATGTATTGACTCCAGTGCCCTCTTTCAGGAAGATCGCTTAGGCTGAACTTCCAATTCTTGGTAGGGTCCTCAAGGCGCTCTTGAAGTCGTCTCTTTTGCTCTTCTTTGTCGATGTGAAGAAAGAATTTAAGAATCGCAGTGCCTTCTTCAATCAAAAGCCTCTCGAAATCGTTGATTTGTTCATACCTCTCTTTCCAAATGGGTTCTGGCACAAGTTTGTGAACCCTCTCCACCAGGACCCCTTCGTAGTGGCTCCGATTGAAAATAACGATTTCCCCTTTCCGAGGAACCTCCTTGTGCGCCCTCCAAAGAAAGTCATGGTCAAGCTCCTCAGGGGTCGGAGGACCAAACTTCGCAACTCTCACTCCCTGAGGGTTGACTCCCTCGAAGACACGACGTATCGTCCCATCCTTGCCGGATGCGTCCATGCCTTGTAGAACGATTAGCAAACTGTGTCTGTGCTCGGCATAAAGCAGCTCCTGGAGCCTCTCGAGCCTTATTCGAAGCCTGGCGAGCTCTTCGAGTCCAGCCGCTTTTCTTCGGTTGAAGCCGTCTTTCGAACCGGGATCCCAATCATCGAGGCGCAGCTTTTGGCCAGGGCGGACCAAATATCGACTGAAACGCGAGTCCTTCAAGAGTCGTAACTCCTTCCTAAGCCTCTCCGAAATTTCGTGTCTTGATTAGGCCTTTGCAACGGCCTCCATCCCCTTCTGAGTGAGAACACCGTCGTCCGATATGTACCCCCTGAGCTGAAGTTTGGCGATTTCCATCCCGAGATTCGCAGGCCGAACCTTTACCAACTTGGAAAGTTCTTCCACGTTGGTTGCAAGGGGGATTGAGCGCAGAATCAGAAGTTCGAGAGCGGTAAGTCCTTCACGGCCATCCATTCCGTCCATGCACCGGGCAGGGTCGTATTATTGGATTCTATGTCTCTCTGATTTGAGTCGCGAGGGGCACCAACAGGAAACTCATCATGGCGCGATGAAGGCCTGCTTCTAGGCGCTCCTGTATCGCCATGGCGTCCCTGATCGCGCACACCAGGCAGCCTCTCCGACTACGGCGCCGCAAATATTCTCTCTCCGTCCTGCTCAGTCTTCGCCAGAACCTACGCTCTCTCGAAGTCAGAAGGTAGTACCTCCAGGCATTTGTCCCGTCGCGAACAAGGACGCGGTGGGCTCCCCCGTGCTGATGGTAGAGCTCAGAGAATTCGTCCTCCGGGTTCCTAAATGTTTGCAACAATCGTTCAACCGCGCGTCCTAGCATTTATGCCGTATGAAGGAAGAAACCAGAGGCGAAATCGATTTGGGGATTTTGCGAGGACCCCGGAGGCCCTCTCCAATCTCCTGCCAGTAGACGGCGCCCAGCCACGCTGGCTTTATATCGAAGAAGGGGCAAAGAGCACTGTGAACAACAAGATCGGGATTTCTATTGCCGGGGTAGCCCTAGTCGCTTTACTACTTGTCTCATCGGCTTCTGCTCAGTCCGCAAAGGGCTTCGTCACCTACCAAGTGAGTCTGACATCTCCCAAGGGTCAGCACTCGGTTTTGGTGACCGAAACTGTCGGTCCATCCTCCAAGGCAGGTTATTCTGATCTGATTCTGCAGATCATTGGTACACAGCAGAACTTGAGCTACTCCAGATTTGTGAATGCCTCGGACAATCTCTTCCCATTCCTGCCGAGCGTAACCACGCGGTCGTTTGATTACACAAATGGTACGAAGTACAGCGTTCACGTGAACCTGACCGCTTCGGGCACGACGATGGTGACGTTCAAGGGAAGTCAGTACAGCCTGAGTGTCCTGGACATCTCAATTTCGGGATCGTACGGACCACGAACCTTCAGAGCGAGCGGTACGGTTGAAACGTTCCCCTCCACCCTGGTCTACTCGGCCAGTTTTGGGAACGGAACTGCAAAGGTCGAGGCTCTCCTACAAGCCACTGACCTACCACTGAATCCCCCCTCTTCCCAGGCTTCTACGGCGGCCTACGTAGGTGCTGGCGTGGGAATTGGAGCTCTCGCCCTGGGTGGCGGGTTCCTGATACGACGACGGACGAAGAAGGTCGAATCGAAGGGAGAGAAGCCCTTGCACTGGGTAGACTAAAGGCTCCCCTTTGATAGCACCCGTTATCGAGTTTGCCGGAGCGGTAAAGCTCTACGGACAAAAGAAAATCGGCCCCGTTCAATTCTCGGTAGGCAAGGGGGAGATTTTCGGGTTCCTCGGCCCGAACGGGTCGGGCAAGACCACTTGCATCAGAATGCTTCTGGGTCTGGTTAGGCCCTCCGCAGGGAAAGTCAGGCTTGGGGGCCTGGACCCAATCCGCAACCACACAGAGGCCCTGACTGGAGTGGGCTACTCTCCTGAACTTCCCAACATTCAGACTTTCATGACGCCAAAGGAGGTCCTTGCCCTGGCTGCGTCGGAAATCGGCCTAAGGTCGGACGTCAGGACGGAGACCTCCAGGGTCCTCGAGGAGGTCGGAATCATCGAGTACGGAGACACGAAGGTGGGCAAGCTGAGCAAAGGAATGGTGCAAAGGCTCAGCGTGGCTCAGGCCCTGATTGGGTCTCCTCAGACCTTAGTCCTGGACGAGCCTATGATTGGCCTCGACCCGGCGGGGACCGCCCACTTGAGAGAGGCGTTTAGGGAGTACGCGAGGAATGGCGGGACGATCCTGATGTCTTCCCACATGATGTCCGAAGTGGAGGACCTTTGTTCATCCATAGCGTTGATACATGGCGGAAAACTCCTATTCAGGGGTACCGCAAAAGATATGGTGGGGCAGGTGCTCGGTGCGGATGAAATCAGGGTTGAAACTAAAGGACTCTCACCTGTCATCGTGGAAGCTATACTGAAGGTCGATGGCGTTCTAGAGGTCACCGAAGTCTCAGGTGGGCTCGATGTAAAGGTCAAGCACGGCGTCGAGGCCAGGCCTGAGATCGCAAGGCTCATCACAGGGTCCGGGGCCGAGCTCCTTACCATCCGGGAGGGAGAAAGAATGCTCGAGAAAGCATACATCGAAGCGCTGAGGAATGGAATTGCTCAGGCCCAGTAGGGTGTTCGCCTTCGCGGCCTATGAAATCAGGAGGGCCCTGGCCAGAAAGAAGGTCCTGGCAATGGTCGGATTTATCGCACTTTTGGACACAGTCCCATACTACATTCTTGCGACATCCGGGACCAAAATAATTCCGCTGCAGGTCTACCCGTATCTCTGGGTCGCCGGCGTCCTTGCCCCGTTCGCCCTCTTCATGCAGTTCGTGGCGATCCTGATTGCAGCAGGTGCGATGTCCGAGGAGTACGAGTCTGGTACTGCTGAGCTCCTTCTGGCGAAACCCGTCGGCCGGACAGAGTATTTTTTTGGCAAGTTCCTGGGTGGTTATGCGCTTCTTGCGCTTTTGATTCTTCTAAACGCTCTCTTGAGCGTTGTCGCGGCGACCTTGACCTATGGAGCTCAGGCAGGCCTCGACACCCTGCCAGGGGTCGTCCTGGTTGAGGTCTACTCCTCGGCGCTGTTTTTTTCGGTCGCGTTCATGCTCGGCGAATTGATCAGACGCTCTTCCCTTGCGTACATACTGTCGTCGGCACTAATAGTCGCCAGCCAAATAATAGGGACTTACCTTTCGATAGCCTATGAGCTGACCGGGAACACATTTTACGAGTCCATTCACATCTACCTTCCTACAACGCTGGCTGGGTCTCTCCCCCCTCAATACGAACAGTCCTTGCTTCCTTCCGCCGCCACTAGGCTCTTCCAACTTATCCTAGGGCCTGCAGGAGGGACACCTTCGGTGGCTTCAGCTGCAATCCTTGTCGGGGTCTACCTCATAGTCACCTCCTCCGTGGCGCTCGCATACTTCAGATGGGCTGACGTCGCAAGGCGCGTTAGCTAGAATAGAGAATTCCGCTCTAGACTCGAGGGGCAGGCTTCACTGGCACTGACTTGCACCAGTCGTACCATGTTCCCCTTTCAGTCACGTAGTTCTAAGGCGTCGACACTCTGAT
>DATGVR010000129.1:0-15725 GCA_035300255.1 Nitrososphaerales archaeon | reverse complement strand
AAACGCTCGTCGAAGAAGAAGACCAATCCCCGCTTCCCCGGGCTCCTGACATGTCTCCCGGCCGCCTGGAAGGCCCTGCGAAGGGCCGGGAGGCGAGAAAGCATCAGGTAGGAGTCGGCTTCCCCGGCCCGCTTCATTGACGTGTATTCAGCGTATAACATGGGTGTTGGGGGCGGAAGGGCCAGGCCTACGACGACGACCGACCCCATCGCACCCCGGTCGAAGTCCTCCCCTTCGGAGAACCTGCCTCCCTGGACGGCGAATAGGACCGAGTCGTCCCTCGCCATGAAGGAATCGAAGACCTCGGTCGCCTTTTCGTTCGAGAGGCCGGGGGCCTCCGAGACCATGTGCCTGCCGGGGACTTTCTTCGATATCATTTCGAAAATTGCGTCCAAGACGGAGTATGACGGCGCGAAGACGCCCACCCCCGAGCCTGTGGAGTTGATCACCGCCGCGACCCTGTCAGAGATTTTCGAGTACATCTCGGGGCCTCGAAGTTTGTATCTTGTGGAGGTCCCTGTGTCTACAGCAGTCCTGACCGTGACCAACGGCTCCGCCGAGACTTCGTAGGTCGAAACCTTGGACGGGTCGAGGCCCACCGACCTTGCGAAGACCGAAGATGGGTTGACCGTCGCGGATAGGAGTATCGCGCACCTGAACTCCGAGAGGCGCTGCGCCACGCCTTCCACAGGGTTCGGGTCGACCAGCCCGAGTGTGTTCTGCCATGTCACCAAAACAGACCTCGTCGAGGAAGACAGTCGCTGCAAAAACTCCCCCACCCGCAGAATCAGCGATGGGAGCCGCCTTTCGTAGACGACCGACCCCCAGGCTGCCCCGGAGCTTGCGCTCAACTCGAACGCCAGGTTCTGAAGCCATACGGGGCCGTGTTCACTGCGGAACCTGTCAAGGACCGATTCCCTGTCGAGGAGCCAGCCCTTGCTTTCCGTCGTGATGTTTTCGAGAGTCTGCAGCAGGGCCCTAAGGGACTGCGCGGCTTTCTCCATCAGCATCGCCTCCGCCTCCCGGATTGCCCCACGCACCTGGTCCAGGGTCAGGGTGGCCGAGTGGAGGCCCCTGAAGAAATCTCTCAGGTTGTGGGCCTCGTCGACCACCAGCAACGTCTTCTGCCTGTCGACAGAGTTGCGGTCGAAGAGCACGGGGGCTGCCCGGGGGTCGAAGGCATACTGGTAAGGAACCACTGCGACACCGGCCTGGACCATCGCCAGCCTAGCCACTTCGTAGGGACAGACGTGGACGGTTTCCGACTCCCTGAGAAGGTCCGATTGTGTCGGGGTCGAGCGCAGCACTTCGCCCACAAGGCGGTCGAACTCCTCCGTGAGCGAGATGTTGAGGAAGTACGAGCAGAGGTTGTTGCTCACGTTGAAGGAGCAGTACCACCCGAAAGATTCCTGTGGGACGGCCCTCCCTCGCCTCAGGAGGCAGTAGTCGAACTTGGACAGCATTGACGCAGCCTTGAAGAGGTGCGTCCCCTGTAGTTTCGCGATTTCCTCCACTACCCTGTTTATCTGGCGCTTGGTCCTGCACGCGTAGACGACTTTGTAACCTGTCTCTTCTGCTGCCGATAGTCCTCCTGTGAGGACGGCCGCAGTCTTCCCAAATCCACTCATCGCTTCGGCGACGAGGGTTTCGCCTCCAAGGCAGGCCTCGTAGACTCGCTGGGCGAGTTCCTTCTGTCCCGGACGGAAGGATTCGTATGCGAACCTGCCCTCTATCCCCACGAGCCGACAGTGTTGGATGCTATTTAGCGGCCCGCGTCATTCGATCTTCGCTGTGAATCCCTTATCCTTGAAGAGCCGGGAAGTCGCCTTCTCCACGGCGGACCTGCTCTTCGCTGGGGTGTAGACGCGGACCATGTCCATGAAGCCTGCGATGGAGCCGACGAGTGGTAGCTTGTGGAGAGGAACGGCCTTTACGACCCGCCTGCTCCCCTCGACTTTGAGGAGACCGACTGCAGTCAGGACGTCCTTGGAGTATGTGTACGGCACCGAGGGGGTGGTGGGAACGTCGAGGTAGACTTTCCCCGGGTCGACATGCGCCGCAGCGGCTATCTCGGACACGATGTTGTCTCTGGCGTCCTCGTCCGCGAAGATTTGCCCTACTGTACGCTCCCTTCGCTGGACGAACTTCTCGAAGACGCACTTCACTAGCCTCCGGTCTCTGAAATCGAGGGCCAGGCGCTTCGCCTCCTTCAGGTCGGGCTTCGAAGACTCCAGGGTGACGAGGTTGTGTAGGACGACCTCGTCTGTAAGCTCGAGGTATTTTTCGAGGTCCGAAAGGTCTGTGAGGCCCAGCACGTTATCCGCGAGCTTCATCGAACGGACAAGCATGAGCTCCGCCGCTCTGACGGTTCTGTGGAAGTAGACGGCCTTGAACATCTCGTAGCGAGCGAGGAGCATGACCTCGAAGGCGTTCAGGGCGGCATCGTCGATGACCAGATGGCCTTCGGCCACGTGGAGCGAGTCGATCACCCTCTGGGCATCGACCTTCCCGTACTCGACGCCGGTGAAGTAGGAGTCCCGCGGGAGGTAATCCATCATGTCGGCGCTAAGGCTGCCGGCTATGACCTCGTTCATGAACGGGGGCTTCGACCTTTGCCTCCCAACCGCGAAGTCTGACATCTTCTTCGGGGATAATCCGTTCCTGTTGAGTGTGTCACGTATGGTGGTCTCGGTTATGATGCGCTGGGAGATTTCTTCGTGGGACGTAGCCTCCTTCTCCGAGATGACTTCTTCGTACATGTGAGAAAAGGGACCGTGGCCCACGTCGTGGAGGAGGGCGGCGACCCTGACCTCCTGGACCATGTCGGCGTCCAAGTGGTTAGCCGCAACAAGCGCCTCGGCAATCTGGCCAGCGACGTGCATCGCCCCTACCACGTGCTCGAACCTCGTGTGAATCGCGCCCGGGTAAACAAGATATGCTCCTGCGAGCTGGTGAATCCGCCGAAGCCTTTGGATGAAGGGTGAGTCGATGAGCTCTCGTTCGATTTCGGTGACCTTGACGTACCCGTGAACCGGGTCCCTGATCTCGGCCACGGACGTCAGCTTCAATCTTGCCTCAAAGCATGCCGTTCGCGTCTTAAGTCTTCGACCTTGCGTCGAGGGCCTCGGAGACCGCCGACGCGATGGTGCTTTTCGTCTCGTCGATGCCACTGCTTGCGTCGACCACTCTCCATCCGAACTTCTTCGCCAGCGTCAGGTACGCGCTTCTTGCTCTCTCCTGGAGCTCCAAGTTCCGTTCGTAGGAGTCTTTGTTTCTGCTGCGTCTCGGGACGAGCTTCGCTGGAGGAGCGTCGAGCACCAGCACAAGGTCAGGTTTGGGGAGCCCGGCTTCTAGGGTAAGCAGCCACTCGAGGTCCAGGCCGTTCGAAGTTCCGTACGCGAGGTTTGACCCGGTGTATCTGTTCACTATCGTCACATCGGTGCTTGCAAGAATCGTCTCAAGGTCTGCCTTCTTCTCCCACCTGTTGGCCGCGTAGAGCAGGGCCCTGACCTCCTGAGGATAGTTCACCGTTCCGTCGAGGAATCTCCTGATCTCACTCCCGATGACTGTCTCGTAGACCGGGAAGGAGAGCATCCGTGTCTTGATTCCCTTCGAGGCGAGCCACGAACTGAGAATCGAGGTCTGGGTCCTCTTCCCGACCGCGTCGATTCCCTCTACGGCAATGAAGATGCCCTTGGCTCCGGTCATAGTGCGATGCAGCCGGTGAAGAGTCTAAATCAGTTTTCCTAGAGAAGCACAGATACGATCAGCAGCGCACCCACCACCAAGGTGGCGAACCTCGCGTAGGTACTGGAGAACTTGGAGCTGGACTGGGTCATCGTTGCAAACTCCTCCAAGGCCTTGGACCCGAAGACCCTGACCATGGTCTTCGCCTGTCCAGACTCGTAGGCGGCGGGAGCAAGCCTGGCCTCGGCGAGTTTGGCCATTTTGACGACGAGGTCAGCTATGGATGCGGGCGGAGTCGCTTCGCCCAGGGGTTCGTATCCGCGGGCCACCGTGAGCCCTCTGGCTGCTAGGTTGTGGCTGTCAGTAGTGCAAAATTCGATGAGGGCGTAGCCTGAAGAATCCAGTGCCTTGGCGACCTGGGCGCGGAGGCCTGGGACGGCATTGTTGGCATCTGCGAGGACGAGCACCGACTTCGACCCTGCTTCGACCATGAACAGGCCTATGCCGTTCTCGGTCAGGTCCCCGCGACCTGAGAAACCGACTTCACTCGAATGCGAATAGGCGGTGCTGAAAGGTTCGGCCTTCGCCACCCTTGCGCTCTCGAAGATTTGGTTCCATCCGGGGTCGTCGGTGACTGGCGACTCCTGCTCGTGGTCGATCGAGTTGTGGGCGTCGACCACTGAAAGGTCAAAGCCTGCCTGTGATGCTGGCTTGATGAGTTCCACTTCGACCTTTGTGTCAAGGTCGTCCGAACCGAGGGGGGCGAATGATAGGGTCAGAATCATATCGTTGGCGAAGGCCGAGGCGCTTACAGTGGCTTTGCCCACCTGCGAGTGGATGGGGCCCCGGAGCATGGCACCATCTGTCTTGGGGGTGATGGAACGCGCAAGTTCGCTCACCTTCACGGAATACTTCAGCGTCTCTTCCCTGGTCGCCAGGTTCCTCTCGTGCCCCCCAGGCCTGTGCAGGGTCATCACAGGGCCCAACTCTTTGAAGGACCTGTCAATCACCCCCGGAAGGTCATAGCTCCCTACGGGATGGAAGGGACCTGGGTGCACCCCTGGAAGGACGAGGAAAGTGTCTCCTGATGCAGTCCTGAAACGGAGGACCTTCGTCGTGATTTCGACGTCTTCGGAATGGTCTGCGATTATCCTCTCCAGTTCTGTTGGGTCGCCAGCCGTCCAAGTCTTCATGAACGCCCGGAAGAGACTCAGCGCGTCGTGGCCGAGGCTCGTCTGCCTCCTTCTAAGCATCAGAGGAAAGGCGCAAATCAGGGCAAGGGCGACCACAGCGGAGGAAGCGGCGATGACGTCAAAGTGGCCGACGAGCTCCTGCAATCTGATTACTGTGATGGTCGAAGCTGGGTGCAGAGCGGCGAGGCCGAATGATAGAGTTGTGCTCTTCGCGAAGACTCCGTTTATCACAATAAATTCTATCCCCGCGCATACGAGGGCGCCGAAGAGCAGAGCGTTTGTGACAGGGTAGGGCGACTGGGAGTACCAGGCATAGAAGGCTCCCAGCGCGGCGGCGATGAGCCACGCGACCTCGCCTGCGAATAGGACGGCCTGGGTTCGCCTGAAAGTTGCTATGGTATTCTTGTCCACAATCCGCAGTGCGCTCGAAACCGCAAAACCTGACAGTATGAAGACCGCAAAGGCAGCAAAAAAAGAGATTACACCAGCGAACCCTCTAGACAATACGCTGATGAGGAACGACACGATTCCTCCGAGAAGCAAGAACGTGAGGGTCGACGGCAGGACGAAAAGACGCCTGTACCTGCTGGCCAGGGTTTCTGTGGCCGAGCGAGTCTTGGGAATCTGCTTAGTGGAAGATGTTGATGACAATTGACGCAGCGATAAGGGAGACCGACCCGATGAGGACTATTTCTGGCCTGATCTTCACTCCGTGGGTCTCTTCGTTGAAGAACGTGAGTAGGCCTGCACCAGACGCGGGCATGGGTGCGTTGTTTTTTTTGCTGCTCATTCGATAATTCTGCCCTCCTGAGTGTTCTTAAGCGTAGCGCCATGAATTACACGAGTTGATCTTAGCGCACGCCTCCAAATGCATAATTATCGTTGAGATTCGTCATCTCTCATGCCCTCCTACGATTCTGAATTCAAGTCTGTGATCACCAAAGTGCGGTCCCACGAAAAGTGGTTCTCTGAGTGTCTCCCGATGATAGCCAGCGAGAACGTGGCATCGCAGCCCATCAGAGATGTACTTTCTTCCGACCTTGGGCACCGCTATGCTGAGGGGTGGCCCGGGGAGAGGGTGTACGCCGGCTGCAAGTTCATCGACCAGATCGAACTCCAGGCCATAGCCCTGGGCAAGAAGTTGTTCAAAGCTGATTTCATCGACGTCAGACCGATTTCAGGCGTTGTGGCGAACCTCGCTGTCTACTCTGCCCTGAGCGGTCCCGGAGACACGATGCTGGCACTTTCCATCCCCAATGGAGGACATATATCGCATGGGAAGAAGGACTTCTCGGGGTCGGCGGGGCTGGTCCATTCCCTCAACATCGAATACCTCGCCTTCGACAAGGACTCGATGAACATCGATGTGGACGAAACCAAGAAGAGGATTGCTGCTTTGAATTCGGTCAAGCTGGCCATGTTCGGGGCCAGCCTGTTTCTTTTCCCACACCCGGTGGAGGAACTTGCGCAGACGATAAGGGACAAAGGCGGAGTCGTGTGCTACGACGCGGCGCATGTGGCTGGCTTGATTGCAGGCGGCCAGTTCCAGGATCCACTTCGCGAAGGCGCACAGGTGATGACGTTCAGCACACACAAGACGCTGTTCGGGCCGCAGGGAGGGGCGATAGTTGCCGGGGCCGAGTTCGCTGACCCTTTGAAAAAAGCAGTCTTCCCCGGGACCACCAGCAACCATCATTTGCACAGCGTAGCGGGCAAGGCGATGGTCTTTGCGGAATTCCTCCAGTTCGGACGAAAGTATGCGAAGGACGTGGTGGCCAACGCCCAGGCGTTCGCCGGCAGGCTGGCCGACCTGGGGGAGAAAATCCTAGGGGAGAAGAATGGCTACACGATGTCGCATCAGGTCGCGGTGGACGTGACTAAATATTCTGACGGTGGTGTCATAGAGAAGCTCCTAGAGAGTCAGAACGTCATAGTCAACAGGCAACTGATTCCGGGGGACCTGCAGGCAGGTAGGCATTATACGAACCCAGGGGGAATAAGACTGGGGGTGGCTGAGCTGACCCGGCTGGGCATGGGCAAATCAGAGATGAAAGAAACTGCGGAAGTCGTTCGTTTGGCCCTGGGCGGGACGAAGAAACGCGAGGTAATCGGGAGGATCAGGGAGCTCAGGCGAGGGTTCCAGAAAGTCAAATACTCGTTCAAGGACTCGCCGGCGTACTCATTCAACTAGGGTCGGCTTTAGAAAGTCAGTCAGTTCGAGCTGGTCGGCCTTCCTCGGGCCCTGGAAGAGTTGGTCCAGCTCCCTCTGGAGCATGTCCAACCTGGACCTCAGGTAGGGGTCGACGTCGTAGTCCCGCGCGAGCCTCTGGGCGATGTACAGATACTTCTCAACCGAGGCCCTGGTCAGAGTCCCCCTGATTTCTCCCATACAATTGGGACACTTCCACGCGAGGGGAGGCCTGCGCATGGTCAGACCACACTTTTTGCACTTGAACGACTGGGTCGCGTATTTCTTGGCGTTCCCCATTATGTCTCTGATCAGGTGCGTCTTGATGATAGACTCGACCACTTCCTTGGTGGACACCGCGCCTATCTTCGAAGCCACTTCAATCTGTTTCGAAATCTTTTCGTTTAGGGTGCGAAGTGTTGAGTAGGCTCCCCTGGAACGCTTGATGGTCAGTGCGCTGGCCATGTGTGTGAACCCGTAGCCGTAGAACTGATCCTCGTCCTCCAGCCTGTCCCCGATGCGCTCGATGAGGCTCGCGAGCGAAGCGGCGGCGGGATTCGTTTGCGTTTTTTCGAAGAACTCCAAGGGATAGAAGGAAGCGATGTCGAAGTTGTGCGCCTGTTCGTCCACCTCTGAGGGAAGAATGATGGGCTGGACCAAGAGCGGGGTGTCCATCAGGCCTCCAATCTGATGGGGTATGTACTCCAGCGAGAAGTTGAGCAGGGCGTCAACCAACATGAGTATGGAGTCCCCGTCCCCGTCACAGTCGCGCCTCTTTGCCGCGTGCCAGTAGGGGTTGGCGAAACAGACTTGGGCGGTCGAGAAGCCAGCGATTCTGCCAGCGACACCGACGGAAGTGTGGGGGGCGAGGCCGATAACAAGCTTGCCCAGCAGGTCTGAAGGCCCATTGACGTTGTAGAATGGCTCCAGGCCGTAGAGGCTCTGAAGTTCGTCGTCGACCCACTGTGCCATTCTGACGAGGTCTCCGGCGATGTCAACCGGGACGATTATGTCTTGGGGTTTCAGCTCGAGTATCTGGTCGTCCCTCTGGAGGGGGAGGCCCTCGTTATCCTGGGAATATCCGAGACGGACCAGCGTTTGTATGTCAGCCTTGACGTCCCTGGGCCTGAAGTGGGTCAGGGGCGCGTTTGTTGCGTCTATCCTGAGCGTCCCATCCTTGTAGACGTAGGCGTCATGTCTGCTCCTGATGATCCCTTTCTCGAGTGGCTCTGGCCTTTTCGAGACGCTCATCAGGCCTCGGACTCCCTTGACTGCCTTGGCCTGGTTGTGCGGGATTCTTTTTCTGATTTCGTTGAGCTTCGCGGCGAAGTCGAAGTCCATCTTGGAAAACGGCGTGGTCTTTGTTTTGCAATTGGGGCATGCGTCCTCCTGGGTCGTGGTGCCGCACCTAGGGCAGGACTTGTACTGGACGGTCGACGCGCCACAGATCTCACACTTGGAGCCTAGGCGCCTCTTCTCGCATTCGGGGCAGTAGAGGTTGGCGACCTCAACTTCGACGCTCCCCTCCTTCGAGGCGACGAAGACATCTCGTGATGGTCCGCCTGCCAGGCCCACAGGGAAAAGCGTGTGGACCGGGGGTTTCAGACGTCTGACCATGGCTTTCTCCGGCCTCCCGACCCTGACGCCTATCGTCGTGGTGCTCAGGCGCCCCAGATGAATCCCGGTCAGACTTCTGATGTAATCGGGTTCGTCCGGAGGGATGATTATCTCTGGCTCGTTGAGTCTCAGGAGGGTCCTGAGGACAAGGGCCGGGTCGCCGCTGATTATGGCAGAGTCACCTTCAATTCTGTGTTCGATTATGCAGGCGTTGAGGATCCACCTCGCCTGGTTCGACTTGACATCGACGACTACGTCTGTCCCCTCGATTCTAGAGTTCTTCCTCAGCTCTGAGATTTCGTTGGGGCTGACCCGGTCGAACCTCGGCGAATGCGACGGGTGAAACGGGATTCCGAGCGACTGGGAGATGGTAATGGCTTCGGCCGCTGACGGGACCGTGGTAGGGGAAGCTTCAAGCTGCGAGGCCCTTTCGCGAGTGACCCCGGCCATGGCCAGCATCTCCGAGGCCCCGCGGACCCCTGCCAGTGCTTTGGCGAAGTCCTGTACCCACCATTCGGGTACGTAGGGCGAGGGGGGAAGAGCCTTGTTGTTTTCGAGGAAGTCGCCATAGCTGATCAGGACGTCCCCAAGGTCTACGATCTTGTCGAGTTGGTCGTGAATAGCTTCTGCATCGGCGACAGTGGATATCCTCATCAGGCTCCCGTCCTTTGTCAGTATTGTGGGCCCTTCGATTGAGTCCACGAATGCTATGGTGGCGGCCTTCCCAGGCATGTCGACTTTCACCTGAGTACCCGTCACCACTGGGTAGTCGAGCAAACTTGCAACGGCAGGGTGAATCCCTATCGTCGAAAGACCGGTGTTCATCGACCTCCCGTATCTCAGTCTGAAGCCGCCCTTGCTCCGTGGCATGGAGAGCACCGCCCGCCCGGAGATGACATCCTCGAAGTGGGCCCCTGCCGTCTCCGTTTCGTTGGTGGTCTGCTGGGTGGCCCCCTTGAGCTGGTCGAGGAACTCCCATCCTGAAATGTTCAGGCTCGCCAGCTTCTTCGAAAGTTTGTTAGCCCGGCCGATGACGCCGTCGTTCAAGACTCGGAGGGCGCCGCCCCTGAGCCTGTCGGTGGAGACCCGCTTCAGGTTCCTGTGGACTACAACTTCGATGGGGTCGGTCTCGATGCCGTCGATTTCCACAGGGAGATTGGAAATGGCTCGCCTGATGTCGTCGTCGGTCACTTTGTACTGGAAGTTGCCGACATCGCGTTCGTAAATTCTGAGCTCTTCCGCGAACCTGTCGATCTCCTCCGGCCGGGCCCTGTAGTTGCTCAGGCCGAGCTTCTTGGCGGTCAGGTCTGCGATGACCAGGGAGAACCCGGCCTCGGTCCCCCCGGCAGAACGCATGGGCCCTGCGTATGAGACGGAGACGTAGTCGCTGTTGTCATCGTTCTGCTTTATTGTGACGCCAGAGATTCCTTCGAGTGGGGCCACGGTCACGCCGTCGGTCATAACTGCAAGGCCTGCTCTGACCCCGTAGCTCAGGGCCTCGTGCCTCTCCAGGGCCCCGAATTTTCCCAGGGCTATCTCCTGTGAAATCGTAAGCGCAGCACGTTCTTTCGACGTGGTATGGAGGAGCTCGCGGAGCCTGCCGACGAGGCCCTCGAACTGGTCGAGGCGGAGCATCTGGTTTACCCTGTCTGCCAGGTCGAAGACCGTCTTGCTCTCGACGACGTCGCGTGGGTCGAGGCCCTTGGACCTGGCGGCCGATGCGGCCGTGTGTGCGGCTTCGTATTGTGAAAGTATGTCCTGGTAGTATGGGTCGAGCCGCGCAGGGAACGGGGCGAGTGTCTTGACGCGCTCCCAGGCGAGGTCAGCGGAAAAAGACATTTGGAGTCGTCGGTTCGCAAGAGGGAATTAAGGTCTATGCAAATGAATTCCCAGTCGTCGGCGAAGGTTCAGCCTCGAGTCGCGAAAAGTTCTGCCCAGGGTTTGGCCTTCCTCGCGTTGCTCTTCTTCGTCGTTGGTTTCTCCGCCGCTAGGATCTTCGCCACGATATACCCGAGTGTCGTCGTCCAGTCATCGGGGATACACTTCCATCATTTCTGGTATGGCCTTCTGATGCTGGTCGTGGCGGGGTGGCTGGGGATCGCTTCGAACAGGCCCGAACACGACAGGGCCTACGCCATAATCTTCGGCTTTGGGCTTGGGTTGGTAGGGGACGAGACGGGACTCCTGTTGACCTTCGGGGACTACCGTTCTGAATTGACGTATGTCGTCTTCGTGGTCGGTCTTGGTGTCGCCATCATGTTGTTCCTCGCAGTTCGTTACTGGGAGCAACTCAGAGGTGAATTGTTACGGGTGGGATACGGGGAGAGAACCGTCTATCTAGGGATTGGCATCGCCGCGCTGTCGGCCTTGCCTCTGGCCTTCGACCTCCAGACCGTTGGAGCTGTCGTACTCCTCCTCGGCGCTTCTATCAGCGTGACTGGCGTCTGGTTGCGTCGACGCCATGGAGACCAATTAGACATAGGTTAATCACGGCCATGGCTCTCCCTCGGTCCTGTTGCCGATAACTCTGGACGATATCACGCTCAGTGTCATCGCGGCTTTGATAGGGCTCTCGGTTACGCTGCCAGTGACCTACCTTGTGGTCGACCGGATAGTCGAGCGCACCGAAAGGAACAGATTGAAACCGATAGAAATCACAGCCAAGGAGAGGCTGAAGTCTAAGCTGGGCGTGGGATCTCTGACGACGTTTTTGATAACCCTAGCCATTGACGTGCGGACGTCCATGGAAGAGAAGAAGGCCATGTCACGCGAGGTCGCGCAGATCTACGCTTCTCGATTGAAATCATTCCAGTCCGACTTGGAGATGCTGCTCGGTGTTTACAACAATGTCCTGACCGTCGAGGTCGAGCATACCACTGCCAGCATCATATCTCAGATAGAACATCTCGAGGAAGACATTCAGTACGTCATGGAAATCCACCCGCGACATGCGACGGAGACCCAAGTCGATCACATAGAACACGTGATCCTGGTGGCCGTCCGGCTCATCAAGAAGGAGTTGGACGCCCTTGGTGCAGGGAGCAGGCAGGTCGGAGCTCTGGAGGAATGGTTGCTCTTGGAGTCGGAGAAGCATTCACATCCCGAGCATCAGGAGCCCATCGAAGTCAGCGGGAAGCATACTCTGACCTGAGGATAGTCTTTGAGTAAGATTGTCAAAGTTGCTGACGCCCAGGAAATCGAGGATGGGAAGGCGAAAGTCGTCAGAGTTGAAGGACTGACGCTAGCCGTTTTCAGAGTCAAAGACGAATTCTTTGCCCTTGAAAATTCATGCCTTCACCGGGGAGGCCCTCTAGGAGAAGGAAATCTCGAGGGCTACAATGTCACATGTCCCTGGCATGGTTGGACCTACGACGTACGAACGGGGTCCTTCGAAGTGATTCCTCCTCTTAGGGTCAGGACGTATCCGGCCAGAAGAGAGGGGGAGTCGGTTGTTGTTGAGTTGGACGGGTCCGATTAGCAGGGCCCCACCCCTGCCTTTCCAGTTCTTCCACTCCAAGAAGCCCTAAGGAGGATGTTAGTCTTACGTAAGTAAAGAAGCCCGTTCTCGGTAGGCGGTTTGGATTGGATATGCCTTGGGGTCTAAGCTGGGTCACAGATTGTTGGAGAAACAGCAACTGTGTGCGGGATCTATAGGGGGGACAGGCTGCAGTGGAAGGCCTGGGGTGGGGGTTCTCTTGTGAAGGTGAGTGAACGGATACCTGGTTCGGCTCAGAGGGGACCCCACTATTTCCACTGGAACCACTCCGGCCCCAAACGCGGTAAAATGCCCGATTCCGACCCCTTTGTTTCCATTGGAGCCACTATACGCCCCCCCTGAAACGAACCCGAGTGAACCCCAGTGAACGTGCTGCACGCTATCAATACGACGTCAAACAAACTCACCGGCTTGTTCACAAGTTCACACCTTAACCACTTTTTTGGGGGTCGCGACAGCTTCGAGACAGTAGTTGACTTGCTGAAGCGCGTGAAGTTCGAGCTGGAGGACGAACGTGGGCGCAGGAGCTTCCACATAGTGGAAGGGCCTGTCTCCCGCAACGATCTGATGAAGACCATGGACGCGCTTGAATTGATGGACCAGTCGCTGGAGCACACTCCTCACGCCCCTGACGAAGGGACATTCTTCGGCAAAGTGCAGACGCTTTTGGAAACATCGTTTGCAGCAGGGGACTTCTCGTCATCAGACATGGCCCGGGAATTCGAAGACAAGTACAGCCAGCCCGTGAAGCTCAGTACGATCTCCACCTACCTCGCTCGCCTGGTCGACAAACAATACGTCAAACGTGAGAGGTTCGGGAACTCCTGGGTATACCGAAGGGTGTACCTGAAACCGACTCAGGTAGCTGAAAGATAGACCCGACGCAGGGCCTCAGTTAGCGAGAAGAATGTAAAGCCCGACGACGGCAATAACAAAACCCACCAACGAATCATTATACTTGGGCGGGATTCTCTCGAAGGCCTTGGCCAACCCAGCTGACCCCAGGAGCAAGAATACCAGCAGAGCCAGAACAGAAGCGACGCCGAACACGACGGCGGTATCAAAGGCGAAGCCCAGGCCAATGGGTGCCGCCAACAAGAAGATTGGCAGAACGCTCAGGTCGGGCGAAAGCGCCGCCCCCAAAACCGCAAAATAGCGGAAACGCTTTCCAAGGTTCCCTTCCCTCTTTGAGACTCCGTCAAGGACCTCCCGTTCGTAATCTTCGCTCTTGTTGGACATCAGTTCTTTCGTTCCGTAGATTAGTCCACCCACGACCATAATCACCCCGGTTCCCTCTGTGATGTAGAAGGAAGCCTGCTGTGAGACAGCAATCTCCACTTCAAGGATGGCGAATCCTAGCAAGACGGAGAGGGCCACATGCCCTATAGCAGTCATGACGCCCACCCCCATGAGATGAATCCGATTCCATTTTGAGACGCGTCCCAATATGATCAGAGTCGCCCAATGGTCTGGAGCCGACATATGGAGAATACCGACTGAAGCAGCGGCAAGCAGCAGAGGTACCGGAGAAAACACAGGGTCTACCTCGCTTGCAGGGTTAGGTATATTCTGTTACTGGTAGATACCTTTAGAATAACCAGACGAAACCCGCGGATGACCGTGTGAGCCTTGGCAACCACAGGCACCAAATCCCGGGCCGTCTTAGGGATGGTGCTGGTGGTGGTCCTAGCAGTCGGAGGGATCGCGTACTACACCTATACTGTAAGCAGCCAGCTTCAGCAGGAAAACGCTAGGCTGAATTCCCAACTTTCACGACTCCAGGCAAACATCAGCTCGCTTTCAGACGAATTGGACACTGTCAGCGCGCTCCGACAGGGTTACCCTTCGATTCTGCTGCGAACTTGGGGGACCGCACTTGCTTCCTACGGCGAGCGAAAAGACGGACTGACCTACCTGCGCCTGACGGAGACGGATGCAAACAGTGGCGTCGAGGCCGCTCTCGCCACCAACCCCTTCAACGCCACCATCCCGGGCAATTCCGTCCAATGGGAGGCCGTGGCCAACCACATCGCGACCGACAAGTATCACACCATCTGGCCGATGGTGCTTGAGAATTCTCCTGGAGGGACTAACGCGATAGAATTCGAGATGAAAGGCGGCGTTCAGGAGGTCGCCGTGATAACGAACGGCGCGAAGAGTTTCGCCCTGGTGAGTTGGAATTCAACCGCCCCTCACCTGTTCAAGATAGTCATCGTAATCCCCGGGCAGCAGGTCAACTTCTACATCGACGGAAAGCTAGTCAAGTCGATGACCACGAACATCCCCAAGGCAGACTTCCTCCTCAATGCGGCTGAAGTCAAGGCTGATTCGCCCTTGGCAACGGGCGTAGCTACACTCGATGTCTACGGCGGATTGCTAAGCAGCCCGTGACCCTAGTAACCACGGAAGAGTTCGACTCTGATATCTTCCTCGGGAATGCCGGCCTCTGACAATAATCTCATCATCGCCATGACCATGCCTGGTTTCCCGCAGGCGTAGTAGACTGGTTGGTCGAGCTCCTTTGTCGCCTCCTTGAGTTGGTTCTTGCCGATCCGCCCCGTGAGACCTTTCCATCCTTTCGGGACGTCGTTGCCTGTAAGGGTGTGAATGACGCGAAAGCGCGAATTTTGCGTTTCCAATTCCTCCAGCTCGCTGCGGTATGCGATGTCTTCTTCGTCCGAGTTGCTGTAGAGTAGCCTGACAGGAATGGGTAGGGCCTTGTCCGAAGCGTATTCTGCCATCCCCTTCAGAGGGGTGATCCCTATCCCTCCAGCCAGCAGTACGGCAGGACGCTTCTCTTCAAGGACAAAATGGCCGAAGGGGCCTTGCAGCACAACGCTGTCCCCGGGCTGTAGAGCGGCAAAAGTGCGTTTGTATGGGGATTCAGATAGACGTACCCCATATTCGAGGTTCGGGCGAGTGGGGGCGCTCGCCAGAGACATCGGTCGAACATCCAGGCCTCGGTCTGTCTTCAGGCCAAGAAAGGTGAACTGCACAGGTCGAAAGGAGAACCCAGCCGGTTTCTTTACCTCGACGTCATGCGTTGTCGCTGTGAGGCGGCGGGATGAGACCACGGTGGTCTCGAATGCTTGAACGCCCATCTCCCGAAGGAAAGGGCGAGATCCCATCGTATTTCAGTCCACACAAAAGGGCCTACAGTATATCTTGACGAAGTTTGTCGACAACAGGTCACATCCCACTCCTCGCTTTTTTATGAGCCCTTCAGGATGACTGTCTCGCTCTGGTAACCAGCAAATAGGAATCGCAATTCAATCCCAACGAGAAAACTGGACCCGGTGAAGTCCATGTGTAGCAGCGTACAGGCGCCGGCAGGGGCTGAGAACGGATATTCCAAAGGTTCCCCCGGGGTCGCCGCGTACCAAGTGTAACTGGCTGGGTCGTTTCCTTGATAGTTGTAGAGGAATTGCCCCCTGACATCTTCGATTGCCGTCAACATCGGACTGCTTCCATTATTTGTCAGAGGCAGGAACACACTCCCATTGTGAGATTTGTCGACGTAGTATGCGGAAACAGAGAAGGGCCC
>DATGVR010000128.1:0-6139 GCA_035300255.1 Nitrososphaerales archaeon | reverse complement strand
CGAAATGTACACGTCGCAGACATCCCAATCATCTACTGGAGTTTGAATTATTGGCCAGTCGAAGCAGATAGATAATTGCAACTTTCGACCTAGAAAACAACAATAATTATAACATCATGACCGTGACCTAAGTTTGGCTGTCAAATGGCTTGTGTTTGGCCAAGTATTGTTGTTCAGCCTCCATGATGAAATCCTTCCTACTATGGTCGATACTCAACAGCAGAATATCCCACTGGTCAAGGATTTCATTGCGAACTTTCTTGTCAGTTGTCTGCATGAAAGCCAAAGCCAAATCGGCCTTCGCCCTTTTCTCCGTGTGACGCAAGGAGAGTAACTGAAGAACTCTGATGACATCCCTTTGCCTCCACACGGAAAGCCTTCCTATCTTTCCTCGCTTTTCGTAGCCCAGCCGATTCAAGGCCTGATCGAAGGTACGAATTTTCGAATGTTGGCCTAGGTCGGCTAGCACTACTTGGATGCGCGTCAGCGAGGGCCCGTCCGTGTTGGAAATTGAAATCTCGAAACTACCTCCTTTTCCCTTGATGTGGAAGTAGACTGACCCTTCTGCATCGGTAAATCCAGCCAAAAAGCTCAGGAATGTAGCGGCTGACCTAGCATAATCTGCTAATACGTCGTCGGTGGTTTTCAGAAGGAACTCAAAAGAACGATCTAAATCAACTTCCAAATTCCATTCGTAGCCCGTCAACGCACATTCTCTCGGGTACCGATGGACAAGGCCGGAGCTTCCAAATAGGTTCACGAACAGATTTGCCATTGCGGGATGAGTCGTGGATATTCTGACTCGAATAGCCCGACCATGTCTTACGACGTCACAATCTCCTTTGGTGAACCCGACCAAGTACGCTCTTTCGATATCATCTCCCTGGAACGATGTCCTCTGGTGCTTCGTTACCGCTAGAATCTGCGCCTCGACCTTGTCCCTCAATTGCAGGCCCCGCTTCCGCAGATGGAGGAAGATAGTGACCGGAGAGAATCCCTCCCCCGCAATCTGCTTCAGCGACTCCCCAGCTCTGTATCTGCCTACCCACTCGTCTACAATCGCCTCGGTGACCTTCCTGACGTGGTCCGCCCTGTCCCTTCTCCTGATCCCGTTCTTCTTCAGCTGGTAAAGGACCGTCGATTCGGCGACTTTCGCGTTTTTGTATTTCAGACCATAGGCGGTTGCGATCTTTCCTGCAGAGAGCTTCTGATCAAGATAGAGCCTCTCAAGGTCTTCTTTGGTCGGCGGCCAGGCGAGGCGTCCTTCATGCGAGGCTTCAGACAATCAATGGGGAAGCTGGCCTTTCTATTTAACGACCAACAAGATTTGCAGTCTGCGAACAATACTTTTAAGGTCCAAACGGTCCAAAAACCTGTTTGAACCTGCTGAGGTTCGCGCTCAGGAGGCTCCTATTCGCCGTCGTAGTCCTGGCAAGCGTCCTTACAATCACCTTCGTTTTGTCGCACCTAATTCCGGGAAACGTCCTGCAGGCATGGCTCGGAAGGTCGGCCGCACAGTTCCCCAACCTCGCGGCCCAATACGCTCAGAAATACCACCTGACAGATTCAATTCCCGTTCAGTATTTCTATTACCTCGTGAACATGCTGCAGGGAAACCTGGGCATCTCGCCGTCGAGGGGGTTCATCCCGGTGAGCCAGGTGATATCCGAGACTCTCCCGTTCACTCTCCAGATCGTCTTTTTTGCTTTCATATTCTCCCTGGCTATGGGCCTCCTGCTCGGGATATTGGCTGCGAGATACTACAGGTCGCCAGCCGACAAAGCAATCCGCCTCTTCTACCTCGGGGGTTATTCGTCTCCCCCTTACTTTATCGCTGTCATCCTGTTGATCGTCTTCTCCTTTTACCTCGGGATTCTCCCCAGCGGGGGGGCATACGACGTCAGCCTGACGATACCCTATGCGATTACCGGCCTTCCGATCCTGGACAGTCTGTTTGAAGGAAACTTGGCATATTTCCAGAGCGCAATGGTCCACGTATTGCTCCCCAGCTTCTCTTTGGCCCTCGCCTCCTTTGGCATTATTACGAGGGTCGCCCGGAGCTCACTTCTCGAAGTCATGCAGACCGACTACATCAGGGCCGCCAGAGCCAAGGGATTGAGCGAGGGAGCCGTGTTCTTCAGGCACGCGCTGCCGAACGCCTCTGTGTCACTGATCACAATCTCCTCTTTGATCGTGACGTTCCTGATTACCGGAACGATCTTCGTCGAAAGCATCTTCGCCTATCCGGGCATGGGGCAATACGTGGTATCCGCCCTGGCTGGGCTGGACTACCCGGGCGTGCTCGCCACGACCCTCGTCTTCGCCGTCGTCATTGTTGCCACGAACTTCGTGGCTGACGTCCTCTACGCATATGTCGACCCGCAGATCAGGTTAGGGTGAACAGCAAGTCGGCCACTCCTACTCGCAAGGATCCCGATGCCATGGGCTCCAGACTCAGGCAGGTCGCCTCGCTATTGCGCTCGAACCGCGAAGCCACCCTGGGAGCCGTGATTGTGCTCGCGTTCGCCGTTACGAGCTTGGTCGTCGAGGCTGGCAATCTGCTGAACCTGCAAGTGGTCCCCTATTCACCGATTAAGCAGAACGTGGGGCCTCTTCTTGCCTCGCCTTCGTGGGCACATCCGTTCGGCACCGACAGCCTAGGGCGCGACCTCTTCAGCAGGATCATCTACGCCATGCCCAACGACGTGGCCGTGGGTTACGTCGTGGTCGCTTCGGCGCTGGCGGTCGGCTCAGTTCTAGGAAGTTTTGCAGGAATCCGCGGAGGGATAGCCGACGAGCTTCTCATGCGCTTCACTGACGTATTCTTCGCACTCCCGGTCCTGGTCCTTGCGATGGTCATCGCTCTCCTCCTCGGTGCAGGGGTGACCAACATGATGATTGTCCTGGCCATCGTATGGTGGCCGCCCTATGCGAGGCTGGCCAGGGGGGAGGCCCTCAAAGTCGCGCACCAGAACTACATCGAAGCCGCCCGCCTTTCAGGGCTCGGAGCTCGAAAGCTCATCTTCGAGCACGTCATCCCTAACATCTCTGGGACACTGCTGGTGTACGCGACGCTTGACATCGGCACTGTCATACTCACTTATTCGGGCCTGGCCTACGTCGGCCTCGCGGTCCGATACCCCTACCCTGACTGGGGACTGATGGTGAGCGACTACAACACCTACGTCCTATCCGCTCCCTGGCTCCCGCTGTTCCCCGGCCTGATGATCTCGTTGGGGGTCATAGGCTTCAGTCTACTCGGGGACGGAATAAAGGAGACGATGGAGAAGAGATAGATGGCGGGCCTCCTCGAAGTCTCGGACCTGACGGTCAACTACAATTCGCGGGGCTCGCAGCTGAAAGCCCTCAACTCCGTCGCCTTGAGCGTGAAGAGCGAGGAGTTCCTTGCCGTGGTGGGGGAATCTGGCTGCGGGAAAACGACCCTTGGCCTTTCGATAATCGGGCTGCTCCCGCCCGGGTCGGCCTGGTTCTCGTCCGGTTCTATATCCTACAGGGGAGTGGACCTGACAAGTCTAGGGCCCAAGGAGATGCGGAATTACAGAGGTTCCGAGATCTCCATGATATTCCAGGAGCCCCTGACAAGTCTCAATCCATTAAGGACTGTCGGATTCCAGCTTGTCGAAGCAATCAAACTGAGAAAGTCGAGAAGGCACAAGGCCGAAGTCGAGCAAGGGACCCGCACACGCCTGGCTGCCTCCGGGAGGCCGTCGATGCCTTCGCTCGGACGGGGGAAGATTTCAGATGAAATTGCCGAGGAGGTGGAAGCCATGCTTTCGCTGGTGAGGATAGCCGACGCAAAGGATGTCGTCTCCCGTTATCCCTTCGAGCTCTCCGGCGGGATGAGGCAGAGGGCGATGATAGCCATGGCACTGGCCCAGCAACCAGCCCTGCTGATAGCCGACGAGCCGACTACCGCCCTCGACGTGACGACCCAGGCGCAAGTCCTGAAGCTGATGAAGGAGATCAAAGACAAACTTGGCACCACCATCATACTAGTGACCCACGACCTCGCAGTCGCATCTCAGGTCGCCGACCGGGTCATCGTCATGTACGCCGGCAGGATCGTGGAGGACGCGAGCGTCTACGACCTCTTTTCAAAGCCGTTGCACCCGTACACCCAGGGGCTCCTTTCCTGCATACCTAAGGGGGACAGGAGGGGTTCCGAACTGATCCCCATACCGGGGTCTCTCCCGGACCTGAGATTCGACGTCAATGCTTGCAGGTTCCAGCCCCGATGCAAGTACGCCATGACGGTCTGTTCTGAGCGCGTGCCCCCGCTGGTCGAGGTCGAGAAAGGGCACAGGGTGGCTTGTTTCCTCCATGGCGGATGAGACTCCCATCCTGAGGACAGTGGACCTGAAGAAGCACTACCAGAGGTCAGGTCGGACCAGGCTCCTTTCGAGGGGCAAGAAAGTCACGGTCAAGGCAGTGGATGGAGTATCATTCTCCATACCTCGGGGCAAGACCGTGGCCATCGTCGGCGAGTCAGGCTGCGGTAAGACGACCCTCGCCCGGACGGTCGCGCTCCTTACCGAACCGACAGGCGGAGAAATCTATCTTGACGAGGCGAGGATCGGGGTCCCGGGCTCAGACCGGAGGAAGGCCTACCAGAGGATGCAGATGGTCTTTCAGGACCCGGACTCTTCTCTGGACCCGCGCATGAGGGTCGGGCGGATCATCGAGGAGCCGCTCAGGGGTCTCACAGATATGAGCGAGAGCGAGGCCAAGAGAGAGGCGGCCAGCAGTCTGGTCGCGGTGGGCCTCGGGGAAGAATTTCTAGACAGGCTGCCCCGGCAGCTGAGCGGAGGCCAGAAGCAGAGAGTCGCCATCGCCAGGGCCATTTCGACGCATCCAAAGCTGCTCATACTCGACGAGCCGACCTCGGCCCTCGATGCTTCAGTGCAGGCCCAGATACTTCGTCTACTCGTAGAGCAGCAGGAGACCTTCGACCTTTCCTACATGCTGATAACTCACAACATAGCGGTCGCCAGGTATCTCTCCGACATCGTCGCTGTTATGTACGCAGGGAACATTGTGGAATCAGGGCCCACCAAAGAGGTGACTGAGAGGCCGAGGCATCCCTACACCATGGCTCTGATCGCATCCGCTCCGGACCCAGACCCTTGGAGGCGCAACCTCCTGAACATAGAGATCACGGGTGAGGTTCCGAGTGCGATAAGCCCGCCGCCCGGTTGCAAGTTCAACCCGCGCTGCCCGTATGCAGAAGGAATGTGCTCGCAGACCTCACCTCCGCTCGAGGAAATCGCATCTGGGCACCTTGTTGCCTGTTACTTTACAGACAAGACAGCTTCGAAGTAGAATCTTCATTTTCGTGGAACGCTTAAATAAGTTATTCAGGTCGCTCTGGTTGTACCGCTTGCATTTATCGAAGTCGCGCATCGCCGTCGCGCGCGGAGTTATCGCCGCCGTAATCATCGTGCTAGTCGCGGTGGCTGGAGTGGGCGCCTACTTCCTTTCAGCATCGGGAGGGGCGAAGTCAAGCAGCTCGAGCTCTTCCTCTTCGACATCTAGTTCCAGTTCGACAAGTTCGACGAGCACGTCGAGCTCATCCTCGGCCCAGGGCGGACTGCACGACACACTGACCATCGACGACGTGTTCTGGCCAGGCGCGTCTCCCGCTGCGGACTTCAATCAGCTCGCAGCCATCGGCGAAGTACCATATCCAAACTGGCTTACGTACACAGTCTATCAGCCGTTGGTTACCGTAAACGCGAGCACTTTGTACAGCAAGGGCTCAGTCCAGTACCTGCCGGTTCTAGCGCAGAACTGGACAGTGTCGACGGACCAGAGGACCTACACTTTCAACCTCAAACCCGGGATAAAATTCTCTGACGGGAACCCGGTCACCGCCTATGACGTCTGGATGCAGATGTACGGATTCTACTACCTGTCTGGGAACAGTTCGGGCTCTTTCTTCGAGTCTTACAATATTTTTGACTTCTCGCACGTGAACTTCGGCCCGTCCACCATGGCAATGATCAACCAGACTGGATTGATCACGCCCGGAGCCTCTGCAGTCGCTGTCATGTCCGACACTTCCTGGCCGATTTACGCGCCTTCCTCTTCGCAGATAGTCTTCCACCTGAAGGCACCGTTC
>DATGVR010000127.1:0-8738 GCA_035300255.1 Nitrososphaerales archaeon | reverse complement strand
AATGATGCGGTTGGCTTCGCTCATTATCGTCCTGAGGTACTGGGCCCTCGGCGGGATGACGTTGTTCATCAGCTCGTCCACGCCCAATGCGTAGGGGAGGAGGATGTTCGAGGAGTCGAGGATGACGGGGCGCTCGAGGTGGGGGACGTTCTGGATGTAGTTCCTGTACTCACCCATCTTCTCCTCGCCTCTGTGGACGTAGCCTGCGTCGGGCTCGGAGCGGACGAGGTAGTCCCCGTCGAGCCAGAGCTTGATGCGGAAGTGGCCTGCGCCCGGGTGCTGGGGGCCGAGGGAGACTTCCATTATCCTGTCGGCGTCGGGAGAGTATTCTGATTCCTGGGTCAACTCTTCATCTCCCTGGTGAAATGTAGTCCTTGCGGAGAGGGGGGATGTCGTTCCAGTCCTCGGGGAGGAGGATGTGGTTCTGGTTGGGGTGCCCCTGGAAGTCGATGCCGAACATCTCGTGGGTCTCTCGCTCGTGGTTCTCGGCGCCCGGCCAGACCTCGATCAGGGTGGGGAGGACGGGGTTCGTACGCTGGACACGCTCGGAGAGTGCGAGGACAAAGTCCTCGAGGCCTATCTTCGTTGAAGCGATGAAGTACACGTTTTCAAGCTCGTTCTTAGCTATCCAGTCGACCCCGCTCACGGTGCTGATGTGGTCGAAGCCCACGGAGTCGCGGACGAATAGGGCGACTTCCTTGATTTTGTCCGGGGTGGTGGAGAGCTTGAGGCGCCTCTCTTTCATCCACTCGACCTTCACGTCGGGGAACTTGGCAGTGACCTGGGAGGCGAGGTTCTTCGCGCGGACGGGCTCGGGCTTGGGCGGGGGAGGGGTCGCGGCCGGGCGGGGAGGTGGGGCCTGGGGGGCTGCGGTGGCCTGGCTCATGCCCAAGGTCACCTGCCGCTGAGGGTCGGCATGCGGCGTATCTTTTCCTGGAGGAGCACTATCCCCTGAAGTAGGGCTTCGGCCCTGGGGGGGCAGCCGGGGACGTAGACGTCGACGGGGATGATGTCGTCGATCCCCCTGAGGACGTTGTAGGAGTCGAAGTACAGTCCGCCGGTGATGGCGCAGGCGCCCATGGCGATGACCCACTTGGGCTCGGCCATCTGGTCGTAGATGAGCTTCAGGCGCGGGGCGAGCTTGCGCGTGACCGTCCCCATCACTATGATCAGGTCGCAGGCGCGGAGGGAGCCGAAGGCCTCGAGGGTCCCGAACCTTTCGAAGTCGAACCTAGAGCCGGCAGCCGCCCCGACCTCTACACTGCAACAAGCCGTTTCTAGGTGGACGGGCCAGAGGGAGTAGAGGCGCCCCCAGTTGGCTAGGTAGCGCATGGGGTCCCCGATCGCGTACTGGAGTATGTCGTCGATCTTCCCGACGAGGACCTGGATGGCGCCAGACTTCTGCTGCTGGGCGACTACCAAAGCTCGCGCCTCCCTGCGAGGACTAGGGCGAAGGCCATGGGGACGAAGAGCATGCCCATGAAGAGTGTGACCATCCAGTCGGAGGCGAGGCCCAGGGCGAGGGGCTTGTATGCGGCGGCCCAGGCGTAGAGGAACATGGACAGGACATCGAAGACGATGAACATGAGGAGGTAGGCGTAGTACTGCATCATGAAGTGCATCTTGCCGGCCCCGACGGGGACCTGGCCGCACTCGAAGGGGGCGTTCTTCAGGGGGTTGGGGCGCTTCGGGCCGAAGAGCTTCGGGAGGACAACTACGGGCAGGGTGAACACTACGCCGACGAGGCCCATGACGAAGACGGTCCCGATGTCTCCGAAGAGAGCCATGAAAAAAGTGACCCTCTCAGTGTATTTAAGATGTGTGCAGGAAGTTGAGAGGACTCCCCTTTTTGAGATGAGTGACCGGGCCACGGTATAGAGTCGACACAGCCACAGAGAATGGACAAAGAGAGGCTCCTAAACCAGTTTCAGGCCTGTGCTTGGACCTCAAGACTAAAAGAGCGATTGTGTGGCAAGATCACCCTTGAAAGTCGCGCTGATGCCTAAGATAGGTCAGGCTTCTGGCCATTGATTGATGGAGGTCCGGCGTCTGCATGATGTGCTGGAAGTGCGGCAGCGCCATGGTTCGGCAGACTGGGGACCTCGTGTCTTGCCAGGTATGCGGGTCGTCTGGCTACCCGGTGGACTTCGATGGTGGTGTGATCAACAAGGACGTCATCTTGACTTCGACGAGATGTTCAGAATGCGGGCACCTGAGCATATTCACAGACCAGTGGTACCACCTGTTCGAGACAGATTGCAACTGTGAGTGCAACCTGGTCCTCAAAGGCGCCAACAAGCAGTCTCGTCCATGGATTGAACCGAAGAACCCGATCAGGTGAGTCAGGTCCAGGTACCTGCGAAGCCAAAGCTCGGCTCGTTGCCTGCGGGGACGCATTCCCAGTTTTCGAGTAGCTTCACAGTAAAGAGGCCGGAGGCAAGTGTTCCGTTAGTCTCGTGCACTAGCCTCGTCTGGGGCATTGTGCAAGTTCCTGTGACTCTGGAACTAGCTGGGACTTTTGTTGTAGCCTGACCTCCGACGGAGCCTTGAACTATTCCCCATACTGTAGCCGTGCGATTCGAGCTCAGAACCACCGAGAATTGACAGGCAACGAGTTGCACCGGCACAGTGCTGTTGTTTACTAACGTCATGGTGCATACGCCCGCTAGTAATTGCAGGAGGCCCTCTCGGCAGACATTAATCCTAAGAGAGCCTCGAGGGACGACCCGTCTGGACTGGGGCATCCTCCCATTGGAAGGAGCTCATAGACTGAGAACAGACCGACCCCTGCGGCAAGGGCTACAGCGACTATCACTGCCACACTTCTACCCCTCTTGAATTCAGACGAATTTCCTCCGCCGACCAGAGCTATCCTGACAGTAGCTTACATAGCTACTTTCTAGAACACCCGGGAATCTACTTTCTACAGTCGGGCATGCCCGTCCATCGGCCGATTCCTCCGCGAGGGATCCCAACCGTTTACTTTAGTCGATTCCGTGGACTTCCTCGGCCTCATCCTTGAGAAAGCTTTGCAAAAGCTTGTTCTCTCTGAAGAAATCTCTGATGGAGAGGACGCCGAAGAGAGTCCCGTCCTCGTTCTCAACTACCAGGTGGCGGATGCCGTTTTCCATCATCAGTCTGACGGCCTTCGACGGGCGGTCGGAGCGCTTGACGCTGACGAGCTTCTTTGTGGCCACAGTGTCGAGTTGCGCGCTCAGCTGGGTTCCTTCGGCAACCGCTCTGACGACGTCCCTCTCCGATATGACTGCTTCTGCCTTCACTGGACTGACGGAGGACGCCACCACGAGGAGGCCAATCTTCTCCCTGGCGAAGACCTCAGCTGCCTGGCGAATGGTCGCGCTCGAGGAGATGGTGACTGGTGCGCGCTTGATTAGCGCCTCGACTCTCAACGGACGACTCCTGCGGATGTCCGCGCCTCGATGGGGACGTATGCGGTGAGCGGAGGCCCGATGTATTCTGCAAGGGGTCTGATTATCCTGTTGTCAGAATATTGCTCGAGGACGTGGGCAAGCCACCCGGGGGCGCGCCCTACTGCGAAGACGGGAGTGAAGAGGTAGCTGGGGATTCCGATGTGGTTGAGCGCCAGGCCGGAGAAGAGGTCGACGTTGGGGTAGAGGTTCTTCTCCTCGCGAAGGATGGCCTCAGTCCTCTCGAGGATCTCTAGAGCCTGTTTCTCCTTCTCGGTGCGGGCGAACTTGTTAGCCATTTCCTTCAGTATCTTCGCTCTGGGGTCCATGGTCCTGTAGACCCTGTGGCCGAAGCCGTTGATCTTTGATTTCGTGGCGAGCTTCGCTCTGATGTACGCGTCGGCATTCGCGGGAGTGCCGATTTCGCTGGTCATTTCGACCACCTTCTCGTTGGCTCCACCGTGTAGGGGCCCCTTCAACGCGCCTACGGCACCCGTTACAGCCGAGTACATGTCGGAGAGAGTGGAAGCTATGATTCGGGCGGTGAAGGTGGAGGCGTTGAACTCGTGGTCGGCGTGTAGGATAAGGAGGACGTCCATCAGTCTTGTGTCGTCCTTGCTCGGCTCCTCGCCGGTGACCATGTAGAGCAGGTTGGAGGCGTAGCTCAGGTCGTCTAGGGGGGAATTCAGTTCTAGGTCGTGCTTGTGTCTGTGGATTGCGGCGACCACAGTCCCAATCTTGGCGGCTATTGACATCGCCTTCTCCTGCTGATTGTACATCGGGTCGTCGAAAATTCCCAGAGCGGCCACGCCGACCCTGAGGGCGTCCATGGTGTCGCAGTTGCGCGGGAGGGCTGTTAGTATCGAAATCAGGTCAGGGGGGATCGGCCGCTTCGAGGTCAGCTCCTCGCTGAAGACTCGGAGCTCGTTTGCCGTCGGGAGGTGCCCGTTCCAGAGGAGGAAGGTGGTCTCCTCGTAGGTGGAGTGGGCCGCGAGGTCGGCTATGTCATAGCCTCTGTACAGAAGCTTCCCTTCGTGGCCGTCGATGAAGCAGATCGAACTCTTTCCAGCTACTACGTCCTCAAGGCCTTTGGCCTGGGTAGTAAGGCGCTGGATTATCTGATCCATCGTCTCGCCGTACTTGCCCAGCGAGGCAAGCTTAGCTTGGGTGTCCTTCGAGACCTTTACCGTCGTCGATTCGTTTTCCGACCCCTTGGCCTTGGACATGTAGTATGTATACTGACTATACTCTGAATATTAGCTTTGCGTGAAACGAGCCATCCGCCTCCGACAGATACAAAGAGGGGCAGGCGGAGGGAGCAAAGGGGGCCTTCTCAAACGCGCATCGCGGTCGTCGGCACAGGCGTGGCGGGTGCGTACCTGCTGAACCGCCTTCCTCCCGAGCACCAAGCTGAGGCATTCGAAATGAGGACGGAGAAGAACTGGTACACGGTCTGCGCGTGGGGGACGAGCGAGCCTTTCATTTCTGATTTAGTGAAGCAGGCGGGGTTCAACTTCGAGGACTACGTCATGCACAGGGGGAAGAACATGATAGTCGAGCTCGGGGACGAGGAGTTGAACATCAAATTAAAGGGGCTGGTCACCTATGACAAGCACAAACTAACGGAGGACATGCTGAAGGGCAAAAAGATGCACTGGGGAGAGCAGATCAAGGAGGCCAACGGAAAATTCGAAGGGTTCGACATGGTGGTAGACGCGACGGGGATGCAGAGGTCCCTGCTTCCAAAGATCAAGGATGACCTCTTGATACCGTCGTTGGAATATCAGGTGAAATCGAAGGAGCTGCCGTACGACGATTTCGTGATAAGGCCCTATCCGGGACTTGCAGGCTACTGGTGGTATTTTCCGCTGGGGGACGGGATGGCGCACGTTGGGGCCGGAGACCTGCAGGGGAGATACCGGGGCGAGCTGGACGAGTTTGTGAAGAAATACCACTGCGAGGTCGTAAGGAAGATAGGGAGGCCGGTAAGAGTTACTCCGCCGAAGTTCGCCGAGCCGTTCTTCGACGGCAAGGTGGTGGGAGTTGGAGAGTCGATCGGTACAGTCTATCCGATGTTGGGAGAGGGAATCATTCCGAGCATGCAGTGTGTGAACCTTTTCGTCGACCACATAGGCGACAGGGAGGGGTACAGGAAGGCGGTCCTGGAGCACTTCGCGATTTACGCCAAGGTGTATGAATTCATCAAGGCGAAGGTGGAGGACAGGTTCAGCCTTTTGACGATGTGGCCGACTCTTCTCTCCATCTTCTGGTACATGAGAGGAAACACGAGGCGCTACGGACTGGAGACCAAGATGTCTGACTTCTACAAGATCGCCACGAGGCTGTAGTTGAGCTCAGAAGAACTAAGAACCCATTCGGCTGTTCACGTTGTCAAGGGGGCTGTTCATAAGGTCCTCGGAACTAAGTGGACCGCGTCGGTCTATGTGTCAGGGAGCCACGGGAGGCTCACTTTGCAGTTTGACAGGAAGCCTACCGACGAAGAGATGGCAAGGGTAGAGCAGGCGATCAACGAGAAGATAACGGAAGGGGTGGAGGTGCTGGAGTTCGAAATGGAGAAGCAGGAGGCCGAGGGCCACTTCGGGGACGCCATCTACGACCTGTTCCCCGTGCCGAGCGAGGTGACACTCCTGAAGATTGTGAGAATTCCGGACTGGAACATCAACTGCTGCAACGAGAGGCATGTGGAGAACACGTTGCAGATAGGGAAGGTAACGCTGGAGAAGCCGAAGTTCAGGAACGCGAAGAGGGAGCTGGAGATCGGGTTCGACTTGGCGAAATAGGATAACAACATGACGTCCTTCGCCAACCTCAATACTCCATTAGTTTCGCACTAGTCCCTTCCCAATTTCGACTATAGTCCGCCGTCCTAAATAGCAAGCCAGACTGCTCCTTGACCAATCGTGAGTCAGGAAGTGACATTCGCGGAATTGCGCGCGGAGGTCATGAGACAGCCTTTGCATCGCCAGACAATGAGACGGGCCCGGGGTCTCGACTTTTGCTCCGAAATCGGCGAAATCGAAGTGCGCCTGGGGCTTATCGGCTATTTGCTTGGTGTCATGGTGGGAGACGCATCGAAACGCAAAATGAGCTCATTGTTGAAGATGTTCATTGAGCTTCAACTCACCAAGCGGCATCGTGACAACCTCCGGTTCGGAGAATTCGTCGGTTTATGCGCTAATGTAGGTGGAGTCAGGTTCAACAGAGTTGTTGACAGATTTGTTGGTCCACGCGTACCGTACGGACGATTTCATTGGAAGTCTGAGAACTCAGAGTTCGTTTATTGGCTTTTCACCAGATGCCTCGGCTTGAAACCGGGTGAGCTAACGACGTGGAATCAAGTGAATCTTGGTTGGATCCTAGCAGCTCCCAAATATTTCAGAATTTGTTTTCTTCAGGGCCTGGCTGATTCGGACGGTTATGTTCACTTCGAAAATCAAGAAGTCCATGTTATTGTGTCCCCAAATGCCGAGCTGGTCGCGAAGATACTGACCTCACTCGGGATATCCTTTTCCCCCGCAATAAGCAAGGGCCTTGACATCCTCAAGATCTCAATATACGATGCGAAGCGTTTGCCAATTTTCAATCCTCAAGTGAAGAGTTACAGATTCAACTTCGTCGAAAGACTAGCATCTGCAAAACGACTTCGAAGGGGACCATGGCCAAGTTGGTTAGTCTCCTGCGTGGAAACACTTGGGAAGGAGAGACTCGCTACAAGAGATATCATGTTAGACATTCTTAGAAGACACAATCTGTTAATCCGAGCGTCCAACGTCAGGCGGCATATCAAAGGGTCGAGGATAAACCTCTCCGGGCCAACAAAGAGTATTAATCGTCAAATTGGCCGCCGGCCGGTGGGCCCGTAGCGCAGTTCAGCATTGGAGCGAAATACGGACAGCGCGGCAGAGCGCCTCGCCGATCCTCCTAAGCTGTAGGGAGAAAAACTCGCAGAGGTCGTGCGTTCAAATCGCACCGGGCCCGTGTCCAATAAGCTTAGAATCAACTCTGTTCGGTTAATGGGGCTTGATTCCAGCCTATTTCATATACCCCATACGAAGTGAAAATTTTATGCGGAGAGTGCAGTATGAAGGGCGTTCTGAAAAATAGAGCTATACATTACCACCCCGCTCACGAAAAGCGAGTCGTGTGAGCAAGGCACTGACGTCCCGGCGCCGCGCAATAGGAACTGCATTCGTTGCCATAGTGGTGGTCGTGCTGATCGTCGCGGCTTCGGGCTTAGTGTTTCTATCGTCTACGAGGTGGACTCCGACTCCCACAACGCACTCGACATCCCTAGGCACTTCGACCTCCGGCCAATCGTCCGTCGGCCAACAGTCCGGCTCTTCGGCTGTCTATCAGATACTGGGAAGGAACCTTACTCTGCGAGGACAGGCCGCAGTCGTCCCCTGCATTGGATTCAACGAGGTAAGCTGCCCCTCGGCTTCGAACGCTACCCTCCATCCCGTTGAACTTATTGCGTATGGAGGAAACCACTATCATCTGTACAACAAAACAGAGGAGACTCAATGCTGTGGGGTCATCTCTAACGCCACGACCACAATCACCATCGCGCCTACCTTCACCACCTATGCCACCTGGTTCACGAACTCGTCAATATTCTGCATCAGTCCTGCGCATCCAATCACGAACACGGAGCACCAGAACCGCACCTGTCCGACTGAACCATACCGTGCGATTTCCTTCGATATTCAAACTCCTTCGACCTCGGCCCTGAGCTCGACCACGGGACTTCGGCTTGATCTGTCTTTGTCCTCTAATTCCAGCGGAGGCGTCATAGTAACTGTTGATGAGTTCAACACCCTCGGCCGAGTGAACAACCTCTCAGCGTCGAACAATTGGCCCCTCAACCCGAGCGGCCTGTTCCTCTGGCTTCAGGGTATCTGCGGCCAGCCAAACTTCCCCGTCGGATACGCCATATTCCAAGGCAATTACAGCGCGACTAGCTTCAAGACAGGTGTTCCGCTAACACTCGAAGCGCAGCCCATAACCACCTGTCCCTACGAAGCTCCAACACCTTACTTCGCATTCAAACCCCTGAATGATGTGGCGTTGACCTACCAGTGGGCCAACATCGCAAGCCTCGCGGGAGTGTACAATGTCACAGTTAACACCTCATGTCACTGGACTCGAGGCTCAGGTTGCATCACAGGCGGCACAGGGACATGGTCGGGGTATTGGACAGGCACCGGTTCGCAGCAAGGTGCTGGTCTTGAAATTGACGGCGGCGCTTGTCCTGATCTGTCATCATCGCATAGCTGCCTCCTGTTCAAC
>DATGVR010000126.1:0-8260 GCA_035300255.1 Nitrososphaerales archaeon | reverse complement strand
CGACGGACCTGCCAGCGAATATGAGGACTAGCGAGACGACCAGCAGAGCGAGGAGCGGCAGCCACGCTGGGACCTGCCCTTGCAACAGAGCCAGCATGTTTTGTATTGACAAAGTATTTTTATCGCCTCGACTTTCGCCTGAGCGACTGACATCCGACTCTCGGCTAGCTTCTTAACTGAATGCATTTGAACAGTAAAATGCCGATAAGGAATCGATTTATTGCGATAATTGGAAGAAAGAGAGGCCCCCGACCGAGGCCAGAGGCCAATCTGGGTGCTCAGTGGACCTGGGGCGTGGGCTCCAGCGATTCGGCCAGCTTGTCGCGGCGTTCGATTTCGGCCCACCACTCCCGGAAGTTCTTGACCGTGGCGTCCGGGTCGCCCTCGAACGTGAAGTGCGCGACATGAGGTATGATGTTGACCCTGTTGTCCGGTATCTCGGCTGCCCAGCGCTTGTGCCACCCCTGGAACTTCATGGCATCCCTGCTTCCGAACTGAATCAAGGCGGACTTGTCTCGAAAGGTTGCCAACGCCCTAGTCAGTTCATCCTGAGTGGCGTCGTCCCTGAAGCTGGCGAAGAGCCTCAGAACGTGGTTACGCGAGTTCCTGTCTTTGAAAGGTCGCGTATAGTGGCGCCTCTCCCCCTTGGTTAGGGACCTCGTCCCCAGGGCCAACTTGGTCGTCATCGACCAAGCCACGAAGTTCGTGTATCGATTGAAGGCCCGCATGATGGGGCCGGATATCAGGCGCACCATCCGTGCCACGTTCGGATACTCCCTTAGGGGCCATCCGAAAGTCCCTCCAACGACAAGTCCTCGAACGCGCTCCGGGGTGGGGGCCAGGGCGAGGACGGCCGTGGGGCCGCCTCCGTCGTTCCCCCATGCTATGATGTCCTGAAGGTCCAAGGCTTTGACGAATAGTTCAAGGATGTGGCTCTGCTCCAGGAGGGTGAAGTTGTATCCTTCTGCTGCCTCAGACAGACCATAGCCTGGAAGGTCGGGCGCGACACAGCGGAAATCGCTTCTAAGTTGCTCAATATGCTGGCGGTAGGTGAAGCTCCATCCTGCGCCCGGCTGCACGAACAGTAGGACTGGGGCCTTGCGTGGGCCTTCGTCAACGTAGTGGACGAGATTCCCCTCTAGCCTCATCCACTTGCTTTCGAACGGGAATAGTTTGGGATCGACCCATTCGGGTCTTTCTCCTTTGGTTTCCATGGTCGTCTGATTTCTCGGGCTGAATATAGCAGGTCGTTAGGCCTGACTTTCGATTTAGGGAAATTTATATCGGAAGTGAAGTTCGAACCAACATGGACGCGAAGGATTTCCAGCTGCTGGCGGCGCTTCACAAGGACGCAAGGCAGAGCTACCAGTCTCTCGGACGCAGCGTGTCGTTGTCTGCCCCCGCAGTACGCGAACGGGTGAAACGGCTTGAGAGAAACGGCGTCGTGCGTGGGTACGGCCTGTGGATAGACCCAAGCGTCCTCGGGCTTGGCGAGGTCCTGGCCTTCTTTGATAGAGAGAGGAAGCGAGTCGAAGTTGAGAGAGTGCTCGCGTTTCCCGATGTTGCCTGGGTCGGATGGAAATGGGAAGGGGGGCTGACCGTGGGCCTTTGGTCAGACGATACGGATCGGTCGAGAAGCTGGCGACGATGATGGACGAACAACCTTTCGAGAGGGCTCTAACAGGCCATCGCGACTTCACTCCGCTGACATATCTCGACTGGCTAATCATAGAAGCGCTCATCGATGATCCTACGGTAGTCTTTTCAGAATTGGTCGACTCGACTGGTCTGAGCCCGAAGACAGCCCGTAAACGCCTGGAGAGGCTTTTCGAATCTGAGGCAATCTTCATCATTCCCCGGCAGGGAGCGGTCGAGGGCTCAGGGGAGGTCGTCTACCATCTCGCTGTCGTCGGGAATGCAACGGTCAGCGAGGTACGTAAGGTGATACCTGACACAGTTCTGCTTCATGAAACGAAACAGCCGCCGATGAAATACCTGCTCTGTCGGAGCACCGACTTGGGAGAAGTGACAGCCAAGACGCACGAGCTTCGTGCGCTCCCGGGGATACATTTGGTCAGGGTGACTCTCAATCAGGACCTGTTGTTCTCAACGAAACTCGAACACAAGCTCGTCCGCGAACAGATTCGAAAGTTCGAAAGGAAGAGAAAGAGATGAGGCCAATCCCAGAATCGGCAAACAAAATCTAAGTCTTGCGCAGTTCCCGAAGCCTTTCCTCACGGAGGGCCCTCAGCGAACGGAGGTCGAGGTCGACCACAATGGACCTCTTGCCTTTGGGCACCCTGTGCTCGATGAGCTCCATCACGTGCGCTTTCTTGTCGTAGCTTAGGTTCATGACGCGACTCCGGCCTGGGAGCCTGGCAGACGCGTAGAGGTTTGGAGCGACCACAGGCACCCGGTTCTCGAGCGCTCGTGCCCTCAAGTAAATTAGCCACGGTTCGATTCCTATTGCAGTGATCAGGGAGGGGACGAGTAAAAGCTCTGCTCCTTTGAGCGTCGCCTCCCTCGCAGTCTCGGGAAATACTACGTCATGGCAGACCAAAACGCCGACTTTGAAGCCGTCTATTGTCATTACGCCGAATTGCGAGCCTGGGATCGCTCTGCGATTCTCGCTGCGGTAAAGATGGACCTTGTCTTGTTCGGAGATGATCTTTCCGTCTGGGGCCAGAGTTGTGCTAGTCATGTAGGTGTGGGAGCCCCTCACTTGGAAATTGGCTCCTAAGTTGATGTATGCGTCGATCTCCTTGGCAAGCTTGGAGAATCGTTTGGTTATCTGGTCGTCTTCAGAGAGGACCCTCGAAAGGAGCCAGTGTTCCGGAAGGCAGATGAGCCTCGCGCCCCTTAATGCGGCCTGTATGACCTGACGTTCGGCTTCTGCTACTGCTTTGTCCGGCCGGCCCCTGTACACTCCGAGCTGAACTGCGGCGACCCTTAATCCGCGCAAGGTACCTGCCGGTATTTGCGAGACTATTCTGCGTTTTCTCTAGGACGGGCTTCAGTAAGGATATTACGATGACGGTTTGACGAAGTGGTTTGTTGAGAAAGCAAGGCAAAGGAAAGGACCCGCTCAAGGACATCAGGTCCACACGCGGCAAGGAGCTTGAAGGAAAGAGGGTGGTCCTTTGTGTGACCGGTAGTGTCGCATCGATAGAAGTCCCCTCGCTGGCGAGAGAGCTGATGCGCCACGGCGCCGAGGTCAACGCCGTGATGTCTGATTCTGCTGAGAAGCTTGTGAGACCGGAGACGCTTGAGTGGGCGACGGGGAACCCGGTCGTGAGGAAGCTGACCGGAAAGACGGAGCACGTCAGGCTGGCAGGGGAGTGGGAGGGGAGGGCAAGCCTGGTCCTTGTGGCACCATGCACCGCGAACACGATATCGAAGATGGCCCTTGGTATCGACGACACCCCGGTCACCACGCTGGCATCCATGGCGCTCGGAGGAGGAATACCACTCTTGGTCTGCCCAGCGGCGCACGAGCCGATGTACAAGAACCCGGCAGTGGAGGCGAACATTGAGCGGCTTAAGGACCGTGGGGTTGAGTTCGTCGGACCCAAGTTCGAAGAAGGGAAGGCGAAGATGGCGACGGTGGCAGAAATCGTAGACGCGGCCATCAGGCGACTGTCCAAGAAGGACCTCGAGGGCAGGAAGATAATCGTCACCGGAGGCCCAACTGCGGAGTTCATTGACCCCGTAAGGGTGATTACGAATTTTAGCACGGGGAAGATGGGAGTCGCTCTGGCAAGGGAGGCGTGGCTCAGGGGGGCCGACGTGTCCTATGTCTTTGGCGGGAGGTTGGCTCCCATTGAGGAAGTCAGGTCGAAGAGGGTGGTCACAACCAAAGAGATGAGGGATGCCGCGCTGGAGGAGCTGGAGAAGGGAAAATGTGACGTCTTCATCATGGCAGCGGCGCCTGCGGATTTCGGCCCTGAAAAGGAAGCGAAGGCGAAGATTAGAACACGGGACGGCGCTATGTCGGTTAGGCTAATGCCAACTCCGAAGATAATTGACGAGGTCCGGAAAGGATGGCCGAAGGTCATCCTGGTCGCATTCAAAGCCGAAACGGCCCCCGCGAGAGACGATTTGATTGAGGCTGCCAAGAGATTCAGGAAGGAATCGGGAGCGGACATAGTTGTGGCGAACGACGTGAGCGGCGGGAAAGCCTTTGCAGCAGAGACCAACAGCGTGCTGATCGTCCAGGATAGCGGATTGAAGAGCGTTAGCGAACGCTCTAAGAATGAAATAGCAGGTGTTGTCTTGGACGAAGTCAGCAGGTCATTGAAACGGCCAACTCTTCGAAAGGCTTAAGCGAGAACCGTCATCCGCGAGCCTCGGTGCCGCGGTAGCTCAGCCTGGTAAACGAGGCTAAGGAGACTAAACGGGCTCGTAAGCATCCGGCTGATCGACTCGAGAGAGTCGGGCTAAAGACCGGAGTGTCGTCGGCTCAAATCCGACCCGCGGCACATTTTAGCGCCCACAACAGATTTATCGCCGATAGCGAGCGACTTGCGTGAAGGATATGTCTCAAGAACAACGGAGACTGGCCGCCATTATGTTCACAGATGTAGTGGGGTACACCCTGATGGCCCAGAACGATGAATCCGGGGCTCTCGAACGCCTGAAAGAGCACCGAGACCTGATACGGCCTATCTTGGCCATGCACCAAGGGATGGAAATCAAGACCATGGGGGATGCGTTCTTGGTCGAATTCCCGAGCGCCCTCGAGGCAGTCCGCTGTTCAGTGGACATGCAGCAAGCAATGCATGACAGAAACGCCTCGTTACCCGAAGGGAGACGCCTCCTGATCAGAGTCGGTGTTCACGTGGGAGACGTGGTCCACGACAAGGGAGACATACTCGGAGACGCGGTGAACGTTTCTTCGAGAATCGAACCACTCGCCGAGCCAGGAGGGGTCTGCATATCGGAGCAGGTCTACGACCATGTGAGGAACAAGCTGGCCCTTCCGCTCGAGAAGTTGGATAGGAAGACCTTGAAGAACATCAAGCTGCCCATCGATGTTTACAGGTTGGTCATGCCCTGGGAATCCGAGGTCGAGGAGCACTCAGAACTCGACGCCAAGAGAGTGGCGGTGCTCCCTCTGCGGAATCTGAGCCCTGACCCCAACGACGAATACTTCGCGGATGGAATGACTGAAGAGCTGATAACTGCGCTCTCAGCGGTAACCGAGCTCGCGGTCATAGCAAGGACCTCCGTCATGCAGTACAAGGGGTCCTCAAAGCGGATTGCGGAAATCGCCAGAGAGCTCAATACAGCAACATTGATTGAAGGAAGCGTCAGAAAGGCGGGAAATAAGGTAAGGATAACGGTTCAGCTCATAGACGGGAGCAACGAAGCGCACATCTGGGCTCAGAACTATGACAAGCGGCTCGATGACATATTCGCGATTCAGAGCGAAGTCGCAGCCAAGGTGGCAGAATCGCTAAAACTCCGCCTCGTTGAATCGAAGAAAGAACGCCTTGAAAGAGGACCCACAAGAAACACGGAGGCGTACACCCTCTATCTCAGAGGAATCTTCTACTGGAACAAGCGGACGCCCGAAGGATTACGGAAAGCCGTGGAATTCTACGAGGAGGCTGTGAGGCTTGACCTGACATTTGCTTTGGGTTACGCCGGAATCGCAGTTGCCTGCAGTGTAATCGCTTCCAACTTCCTCGATGACCCCGAAGTTTACTACCCGCGGGCCAAGGAATACGCCATTAAGGCACTTTCTCTCGATGATGATCTCGCAGAAGCGCATACGGTCCTTGCTTCTGTTGCCGTCGGCCTTGACCACGACCTGGATAAGGCGGAGGCCGAATTCAGCCGCGCCCATCGCTTGAACCCGAGTTATGCCACCGCCCACCAGTGGCATGCCCAGCTACTGGGAGTCCAGAACAAAATGGAGGAAGCTTTCGTCGAAGTCAACAAGGCATTGGAGCTCAGCCCCCTTTCACTCGTAATCAACACAAACTTGGCGGACGGTTACTACTACCAAGGGAAGTATGACAAGGGCATCGAGCAGGTGATGAAGGTCATCGATATGGACCCTAGTTTCTGGGTGGCATATCCTACCCTGGTTCAACTTTACCTCGCGAAATCGATGTTCGACGAAGCGCTGCAGGCCGTCAACACCTACTCCAAGGGAGTCAGTCAAGTTGAATCGAAATTGTACTATGCCTACGTGTACGCGGCCATGGGAAGACGGGACGAGAGCGTGGGCATCTTAGAGGAAATCACGCCAATCCAGTCGGCGGAGCACCTTGACCCCTACATGATCGCACTTACCTACTTCAGATTGGAAAATCGCGACAAAGGCTTCGAATGGCTCGAGAAGACCTACGCGGCCCACGCCTGGCATGTGTATTCAATGTGGATAGACCGCGAGTTTGACGGGGTCAAACAGGACCCGAGATATCTTTCGATGCTCAACAAGATAGGTCTGGCCGGGCATTTGCGGAAATAACAGGATATTCCAATCTACCGTAAACTCGAGCTCAAATCCGACCCGCGGCACTTCAACCTGGGCGACTAGATTCGTCGTAGCCGGATAAATGAGTTCGAAGCAGTAAGTCCTTCCCTTCAAGGAGCGACGGCACCTCGTCAATGAGAAGGGGTTCGATGAATGACATGTAGCGAGTGGCTGATTCAGGGTAGCTACGCCTTATCCCCGAACACCGTATAATGCCACGACTTCCTGGCCTTCCCCGTGAGGTCGATGTAGACGAACTTAATCACGGTATAGTCGTCGAAGGCGTAGGCCGAAAGGTCCTTCCCGAAGCCGCTCTGCTTGAACCCGCCATGGGGCATCTCTGATGGAAGAGGCAGATGGTCGTTTATCCACACGTCCCCGAACCTCAGAGCGTTCGCCGTCTTCACCGCCCTCGTCACGTCTTTCGTCCAGACTGATGAGGCCAGACCATACTTTACCCCGTTCGCCAACTCCACCGCCTCGTCCCACGACTCGAATGGCATGAACGTAAGCACGGGTCCGAAGATTTCTTCACTGACTACCTTCATGTCTCTGCGCGCGTCAGCGAACATCGTCGGCTCGAAGTAGAAACCTGCCCTGAAGGGGTCGGGGAGATCTGGCTCCTGTCCACCGGTGACCAGCCTCGCTCCCTCCTCTATCCCAGACCTGACGTACGCTTCCACCCTCTCCCGCTGGCCCTTCGAGACCAGCGGCCCCATGTCTGTCGATCTGGACAGTGGGTCTCCAAGCCTGAACTTCTTGGCCTTGGCTGAGACTGCTTCAAGGAACCTCGGATAGACATTCTTCTGGACTATGAAGCGGGTTGCTGCAGTGCAGTCCTGCCCCGCGTTCACGTATCCTCCTACCACCGCGGCCTCTGACGCCGCTTCGAGGTCAGCATCGTCGAAAACAACGAATGGGGCCTTTCCTCCAAGCTCCAGCTGCATCTTCTTTACCGTCCCGGCTGCCGCTTCCATTATCCTCTTTCCCGTCGCCGTGTCTCCGGTGAAAGCAACGGCATCGACGCCGGGGTGCCTAATCAGGGCCTCGCCGACGACGCTCCCGGGTCCAGTGATGACGTTGAGGACCCCTTTCGGCACCCCCGCCTTCTCGGCAATCCTGGCGAGGGCGAGCGTGGTGAGTGGGGTCACGCTGGCAGGCTTGGCCACAACGCTGTTCCCGACCGCCAACGCGGGTATGACTTTCCAGACAGCCATCATGAGCGGATAGTTCCATGGGGTTATGCAGGCGACAACTCCGACCGGTTCCCTCCTGACGAAGCTCGTGCCTTGGCCGTTGAACTCCGAAGCCGCCTTTCCCTCGAGGCTCCTGCTGGCCCCGGCGAAAAATCTGATGTTATCGGCGCAGTAAGGTAAGTCCGAGTCTCGAGACAGTTTGATTGGCTTGCCTTGGTTATGGGTCTCGAGCATGGCAATCTCATCCGCCTCTGCGTCGAGCATGTCTGCCATCTTCAGAAGCACCCGGGCCCTCTCCCCCGGAGCCATTCGGGGCCAAACTCCCCTTTCGAAGGCCACTCTGGCCGAGTCGACCGCCCTGGCGACATCCTCGTCCCCTCCCTTGGCGACAAGGGCCAGATGCTGGGCAGTCGCAGGGTTGAGCACGTTGTAGGTTGCCCCCTTCAGGCCCTGGACCCATTCCCCGTCTATGAACATAAGCTCCTGAGGCATCACAGGCGGCTGGGCCCGCTTATCTTATAACGATGGCTGGAGCGACTCGCCTCGGGAAGTCTTTTAACGAGTCAGGGCCGGCCGCCCC
>DATGVR010000125.1:0-3605 GCA_035300255.1 Nitrososphaerales archaeon | reverse complement strand
CATGAAACGTGGGGGAGTCCTCGTAATCGTGGAAATCGCACCCCACACACTTCTCGGGAGGTTGGCTCGGTTCTTCGAGAACGGGATTTTGCGTTCCCACCTCCACTTCCTCGGCATTGACGAGCTGGCCGAGCTTCTAAGGCAGAATGGCGATTTCGAAATCAGAGAAAAGAAACAAATCTCATCGTTGTACTTCGTCCAAGCTGAACGAGGGACGAATGCGCCTGTGATCGCCTGATCTACGCGCCCCTGGCCGACACTTGGCGCCTTGCCCCCACTAGGAGGATGAGAGACACGACCTGGGGAACGAAGAGTGCCTCACTGAAAGTGTTGGGCCCCATGTAGATGATCACGAAGGTGAGCCCCACGAGCCAGACGAGGCAGAGCACCAGCGCGACTGCCCAAGAACCCCGTCTGCCCGAGAGGAGCGAATAAGTTACCAGCGCGAATCCCAGACCGTAGACGACAAAAATCCAGAGACCCGGATAATAGAAATCTTGAACTCTGATCGGGAACGATGAAAGGATGCTCAACGAAAGACCGAGAGAAGTCCCGCTCGGTTGCGTTATGAACTCGTAACCGACATAGAGCCCCAAGAGGGCGGTGAACCCTTCGATGAGGAGGAGGAGGTCTTTCGCAACGCTGGCCATTTCGATTCCATTGGGGGTGGTCCGCGCTTAAATGCGTTCTGTGCTTGTTAGGCCTCGGATGTCGACCGGCGTGAAATCATTTCTGGGGTGCTGGTTCTGGTGCGGCTCCCTTCCCAGCCCTGACCCCGAAGCCTGCCACAAGCAGACCGATGATAAACACGCCTATCCCAGCGTAAATCCAAAACGAATTGTTGTACATCGTACTTGAGGGAGGACCTACCACGCCGTACCCTTGAAGCGTGAAAACAATCCCCGCAAGAAAGATGATCGCCCCGACCACAATGACTGCGGATTTCGCCAACCTCTTTGGAACTTTTCTCTGCCTCTAATAAGCCTCACCAAACCATCCAGAGAGACGGTCGCAGGAACCTGAGATGCGTTTCCTCCCCTTTAATACGATGTAAGGAAGACTGAATCCTGTGGGTACGATGGGGATTCTGTCGTTCGCCCTGGGTGGGGGCGTGATCATCTTCGCCCTCGTGGTCTCTTTCTCAGGCGGGCCCGGTGTTCTCTTCGGCCCTGTACTTGGCTTCTTCGGATTCCTTGGTCTCGGAGCCGGTCTGAGTGACATCTTCGCTGCCGGGAGGGAGGCTAGACGACCTCAGCGGCCCCTCGGGACTTTTGGAAAGATAGGGATCCTGGTGATAATGCTGGGGCTCGCGGCACTTTTCCTCCCCATTGCTGTCGGATTCTTCTCCGGATTATCTTTCCTCCTCCCGATCGCGCTCTTTGTCATCGGCGCAGTTCTAATTGCCAAGGGAGAGAGGGAGCACAAGACCGAGACCACAAGCACTCGATACTAAGCTCTGGTCATGAGCGAGTGCAAGCATAAAGCGGAAGAATTCCATCGAATGGGATATTGCTTTCTCATCTACTCGTCGGAGCATACGCGATAGCGGCCGCCCTTACGATTGTCGCATTCTGGTCGCAACAGGGGGGAAAGCAAGAAACCGATCTTAAGAACTCTGCCAGCAGATCCCATTTAGCAGCCGAGCTGGTCACCGCAGCTATCCTGACGGTGGGTGGGTTGGGCCTACTGTTGGCTGCATCCTGGGCTTCACTGACAACGGGGGTCGGCCTGGGCATGCTAGGTTACGCGGGGTTGAACATTACTGGCAAGTACGTGGGGGAGAGAAATAAGGCGATGGTGATCGTGCTAATAGTCGAGGAGTTGCTATCTTTGGTCGGCATCTTGACGCTCTTGTCCAATCTCTGAGTGCAAGCCAGCGAACGAAATAGGCCGGATTCCGAGGTTAGAGGCAGCAGGTCTCTCTATGAACGTAAGGCTAGAGTGGACAAATCGGCTGGATTATCTATACTAGCGTGATTCAAGCTCCAACTCCCATATACTTATCTAGGCGACGGGTCATTCGGCCGAAGACGATATTGAAGTATTCATCACCTATTCAAACACCAATCAAGAAGAACCTCACGGTTGCAGCTTTCGCATTCTCGCTTCTCCTGATATCTGCTCCACTCGCCTACGCGGGTTCTCCGAACGCGAGTTCGTCCGCGTTTTATTACATTCCTCAGAACTTCCACCAACTCGCGAGCACAACCCCCGTCACGGTCACACCGTCCTTCAACCCCGTCACCTTCTGCGCTCGGGCGCAGTTGGTCTGCTACATTCCGAGCTTCATCAGAAGCGCCTACAACTTCCCGAGCGACTTGGATGGATCTGGCCAAACGATCGTCATCGTTGACGCATATGGTAGCCCGACGATCTCAAACGACCTCGCCCTCTTTGACGCTGTGTTTCGCCTTCCGCCTCCCCCGTCTTTCACTATAATCTGCCCTCCGGGTGGATGCACGACGCCTTCTTTCGTCACCAACGGCGGCCACTTCGGCGGAAATCCCCACGACCCCTTCGGATGGAGCATAGAGACTAGCCTCGACGTCGAATACGCCCACGCGATGGCACCTGGAGCCAACATCGTTCTCGACGTAGCTCACTCTTCGAGCGGCGATGACATCAACGTAGCTGAGAGTAAGGTGATCCCGATGTTCCCTGGCGCAATCATGTCCCAGAGCTTCGGCATCCCCGAGTTCCTTATCCATAACAACAACGCCCAGATACGCCAGGCAGAGGCGAACTATCAAGAAGCGGCATCCCTCGGATGGACCGTCTTCGCCTCCGCGGGTGACTCAGGTGCCACGAACGGCATCTCCACCGCGAACGCCCTCTTTCCGTCATCCGACCCGCTCGTTACTGCTGTGGGAGGAACGCAGGGGAACCCCTTCCCCGCTGGACTGGCGGCCGGTTCGTGCCCTCACACTGGCAACTCTTGCACGCCTTCCGGCTACGGCGGCGAGGAGGTGTGGAATGAGCCCAGATTCGGCGCTGCCGGGGGCGGCGCACCGAGCCTACTCTTCGGCACGCCTTCTTACCAGTCAGGCTTAGGTCTCACCAGTAGGACGACACCGGATGTCTCCTACAACGCCGCGGTCAATGGCGGGGTCCTCGTGGTCTGGAGCGCGTGCCTGCCGTGCATCGGAGCAAAGGGACCTGTGTTCTTCATCGTCGGCGGGACGAGCGCGGGTTCACCGCAATGGGCGGCGATTGCAGCCCTCGCGAACCAGGCCGCTGGCAAGTCCCTAGGAGACCTTAACCCCGTGCTGTACACCATCGGTGGAGATTCGACGAGATACGCCAACGACTTCCATGACATCACCGTAGGCAACAACCAGCTGATCGGCACCCCCGTGGGATTCCCTGCGACGACGGGTTGGGATGACGCCTCCGGATGGGGAACGCCTAACGTTGCGAACCTCGTGTTAGACCTGTAGACTACAAAGTCACGGAGAGGGCCTCGAGCCCTCCACTCCTCCTATTTCTGCTCGAAGGATTTGGTCAATGAGTACTGCGTTTCGAACATCAAAACATAAAACCGTGTAGTGGGCGCGAGAGAGCCCCGGTTGATCAAGATCTCAAAGACCGTGTACGACGAACCTGAA
>DATGVR010000124.1:0-15080 GCA_035300255.1 Nitrososphaerales archaeon | reverse complement strand
TCTACTTTGAACCCTTCGTCTATAACCCAATTCAGTTCCTTCTTGATTACCCGCTGGCATATGGAGCCTTGGGGCTGGCGGGGTTCTTCAGGGGCAGGTCTGTCTTGTACTCGGGTTTGGGGGTCGCCATCGCCATTGGATGCAGGTTCGTCAGCCATTTCTTCTCAGGAATAATCTTCTTTGCGAGCTTCGCTCCCTCAGGCGAAAACCCTGCCCTCTACTCTGCGATCTACAATGCGACCTATCTTCTTCCAGGGCTCTTGATCAGCGAGTTCGTGATTCTTGTGTTGGCGAGGAGCGGAGCCCTCAAGTTCAGGCTCTGACCCCCGAGTGGGGAGGTAGGACGATGAGAAGATACAACGGAGGGTACGGAAAGGCCGACCAGCAGGTCATGCAGGCAGTTTACAGACACTTGGGGCGACGCGACAAGAATGTCATTGTGGGTCCTGGGAGAGGACTTGACAATGCATTCATCGGCCTTGAGAACGGCAAAGTGATGGTGATTTCAACGGACCCAGTTTCAGTGATTCCCCGGATCGGAACGAGCAAGTCCGCATGGCTTAGCGTACATCTGATCGCGTCCGATGTCGCCACGTCTGGGGTTCCTCCAGACTTTGCTGCCTTCTCCCTGAATCTGCCTGAGGAGATGGGCGTTTCGCAAAAAGAGGAGTATATCTCATCTCTGGGCGATGCTTGCAAGGAGCTCAATGTGACCGTGGTGTCGGGGCATACCGGGACCTATCCGGGGGCAGGTTTCACGGTGGTGGGGGGAGGGGTGATGTTTGCCTTTGCGAACGAAGGCGATTATGTGGACCCCAGTATGGCGAGAGTCGGGGACCGAGTACTGATGACCAAGGGGTCTGCAATCGAAGCGACTGCGTCTCTGGCATGGGGATTTCCAAGCCTGACGGAGAAGAAAGTAGGGAGGAAGCTCTTTTCCGGCGCGAAGTCCCTTCTAGATGAATGTACAGTTGTGAAAGACGCCATGATTGCAAAGTCAGTCGGACTGGGAAAGGAAGGGGTCTCCTCAATGCATGATGCGACGGAAGGCGGAGTCCTTGGCGCCCTCGATGAGATGGCCCATGCATCGACCAAGGCATTTGTTGTCGACCCAAATTCGATTCTGGTGTCTGAAGAAACCAAGGCAGTCTGCTCGGCGTTCGGCATAGACCCCCTTACGTCTTTGAGCGAAGGGACATTGTTGCTTACATGCAGACCTGGGCGGGTCAACAAGTTAAGGGAGAGAATGTCGCGTTCGGGAATCCGAATTGCCGAGGTCGGTATTGTCGAAACTGGCAGCGGGCTTTGGCTGAGCAGCGAGGGTGGCCATCGCAGCAGGTTCCAATCCCAACCTGATGGTTATTGGGCAGCTTACAATGCTGCGGTCAGAGCTGGGACCGAGTGATTTCAGGGTCCGACCAGATCGAAGCAATCGTTTGATATGACAACTGTCCGAGGCTGGCGACGAGACTAGGATGTCGTCAACAGAAAATGCCGCCCGTGCTTTGAAGTCCCTGAAGGACGAGGAGTGGAGGACCCTTGCAGGCCTAGAGCGAGCCTCCACTGGGTATGGCACCCCTGACCTGGGGAGGCTGTCAAGGATGAGCAGGCTTCCTCCGGAGAGAGTGAAGTTTGCCATCGATGCTCTCGAAAGGAAGCGCCTGGCGTCGCGGAGGGGAAACGGGTTCGTCCTAACCAGGGAAGGAGTCGAGCTGATGGCCCTGAAGGACTACGTGAAGAAAGATCTGATTTTCGCTCTCGGGGCCATAATTGCGAAAGGGAAAGAGTCGGACGTCTACGAAGCGTTGACGGAGGAAGGCTCAGTGTATGCTCTGAAGGTCTACAAGATAGGCAGGACAAGTTTCACGAACGTGAGAAAGAAGAGGGTAAGGGAGAGCGCTGAGTTCAGGAGTTGGGTCACAGCGAACTACAATGCCGCCCAAAGGGAATATCATGCTTTGAGAAAACTCGAGGGGCTTTCACCCGTCTTTCCCAAGGCCGTGGCCTACAGCAGAAGCACGGTGCTGCTGGAGGAGCTGTCTGGCGTTAGACTTTCTCAGAGGCCGTACATGGAAGACCCGGCAGCAGCGTTGAAGGTGGTGATAGAATCGATGCGAAAGGCATACGGAAAGGCCAGACTTGTGAATTCAGACCTGAGCGAGTACAACATTCTGACCGACGGGAGTTCCGTTTGGCTCATCGACTGGCCCCAAGCCGTGGAAGCCACTCATCCGAACAGCGGCGAATTGTTGCTTCACGATGTGAATGCGGTAACTACATTTTTCAGGAGGGCGTACGGAGTTGAGACCGACCCCAAGATGGCTTACGACTACGTCGTGGGAAAGAGCTCTCGCCTAGAATAGCTCGATCTTCTTCTCAAGAATCATGTTCGTGACACGCCGGATGTCCGCCAAGGATTCGTTCATAATCGATTCGATCTCCCCATTGACCGCCGAGATTTTCCCTCCATCGTTGAGCACGACTGCAGCGCTCGCGATGAGCGGCTCGTCGATTGGGTTCCCGATACGGCTCAGGATTCGAACGTAGGATTCCCTGACAGACGGGACCTTTTTCACGATCTCCCGGGCAGTGAGAACAGAGAGTGCGTTTAGAATCTTCCCGGTATGGTTGACCGGGTTCTTCCCGGCAGTGGCCTCCATGGAGTATTGCCGCATTGGAGATATCAGCCCGTTGACTCTGTTGCCCCGTCCAGTGTTCCCGTCGTCTCCCTGCTCGGCCGATGTCCCGGTGACTGTAAGGTAGAATTCCCCGTGCTTGGGGTTGTCACCCGCGTTCAGCTTGAAATTGACGTCAAGATTGACATCGGATGCAAGCTTGTCCAGGTGTTCGGAAACGTCCTTGATGACGCTGACGTAGTGGCTGGCGTCGGGCGTCTTTGAGCTGACCATGGCCGCAGCCACTGTCATTTCCAGCTTGCGTCCTCGTCTCATCGCCATCACTTTCACGTCTTCTCCCACCTCTGGGTACTCCTTCTTGAAGCTCGGCGAATTGAGGAGCTTCTCGGTGCCGAGGACTAAGTTCTCCGTCGGGGTGAGCGGCGCATACCCCACTCCAATGGAAGTATCGTTGGAAACGGGCATTGCCCCCTTCCTCATGAAGACGGCTACGAGGTCCGGCGAGCCCTGTTTGATTTTTGTATCGATCACCATATGCTCGTCAGGGTCCAAGAAACGCATCGTTTCCTTGATGAACTCGCGGATTGAGTTTCGCGCGATCTCCTCGACCGGGACTTCTACTTGTCTGCCCTGATAGGGGACCAGTTCTGTAGCTCTACCGGCGACCATCATGTAAATCGGAGATATTATCGATCCCCCACCGAACTTCGGGGCTGACCTTCCTCCGACGAGAATTCCCTTGTCGACGTTATGATGCAGTATAGCTCCGAAGTGCTCCAGATAGTACCTGCAGAGACCGAGTGATACCGCTTCCGAGGCGCCGTCAATCAGGCTGTCAGGGTGGCCCTTACCCTTGCGTTCGACTATCTCGACGTCCAGGTCTTGGACGCTATGACCCCTGATTTCCTCTACGTGAAGCGACCTCGGCACTCGGCTGGTGCCTCCCTAAAGTCTGTCCTCTATCTTGACATAGAGGACGTTGTTGCCGCGGATTACGACTTTGCCGTAATTCGCTACCTTCGCACCGTTCTCGGATTCTTCGGCGTCGACCAGGATGACATTCATGTAGGGGTCGACGTTGGCCATTTTTCCCCTGTACTCGATTTCATTTTTCAGTCTTACCGAGACCATCTTGTTCGTGGCCTTCTGAAGGACACCCAGAGGACGTTTTGTCTGAGAAGGTGCTTGAGAATTCACTTCGGACTTTTTCGCAGTCCGCCGAATCAGAGTTAAAAAGACATCGGTGCTGAAAGTGTGATGAGACGGGGTTTTCAAAGTCGTGACAGAATCAGAAGCAACGGCGAGAAAGGCGGTCGAAAGAGTCTCCGGGTTCCCTTATCTCGGCTCGGGCTCCAAGGCCATTGACAGGTTGCTCGGGGGAGGATACAGGGCGGGCAGGCTGACTGAAGTCTTCGGCAGAAGCAACACCGGGAAGAGCCAGCTCGCGATGCAGGCCTCCCTCCTCGCGGCGAAGCAGGGGATTCAGACACTTTTCCTAGACACCGAGGGGTCGTTCAGGCCGGAGAGGCTGGAGGAAATGGCAAAAGCGCGAGGGTGGAAGACGGATGGAATTCTCGAGAAGATATTGTACGTCAGGGTCGATTCGTCCTCGGAGCAGATGGAAACCGCGCAGAGGATGGAGGCTAGAGCGCCCACCGCCCCATGCAAGCTTGTGGTCGTCGATACTCTTACGCGCAACTTCTCTTTGGACCTGCCAGGCCGGTCCAACCTTTCGAGCAGGCAGGCCGCCCTCGACGTCTATCTCAGCCAAATGGCCAGGGATGCATATCTTCACGGGAGAGCGTATCTGTTGACGAATCGGGTTACATATGGGGCCTCCCACGACGTACGAATAGGCGGAAGGACGGTGGAACAGCTGGTTGACGCTTCGCTGAGGCTTGAGAGGCAAGGAGACGAAGTAAAGGCCCAACTTATGTCAACCGGTGAAACCGTCACTGCAGTCGTTGACATTGCAGGCCTACAGTAAATCTTCCTGATATCGATTGTCGCTGAGTCAAAAGGCAAGAAGTACGTTGATGACAGCAGATGTAAAATCACCCAATTCAATGTAAAACTAAATCAAGTTGATAGCTTAAGGAAGGTTAAATATCGTGTAAAGGCTTGTGCTCACGAGTAAGGTCGTGCAGGAGAACATCAATTCATTACTGGATTCTCTCAGTAGGTCCGAGCTTGACGAGGCGAAGAGAAAGCTCGCCGCCCTGTCCAGTGAAGTGAAATCAGAGAAGGACAGAGGGAGCCTCCTCGCTGCCGCAGGAATCTATGCTACCATGACAAAGGGGAAAGAAGGAACCCTGCAGACCTGGGAACCCGAAAAGGTCGAAAGGGCGGCAAAATCAATCACCTTGAGTCAAATGACGGACGAGTTCGACACGGGGTACGCTGAAACCCTGGTCAGCTACTCAAGGCTCAGACAGAATAGCCGGCAACCTTCAACGTATACAGAAGTATCCAAGTAAACAGGAAGACCATCACGAAACCACCGATTCCTGTGGTGTATACCTTACCCTGCGACTTGTTATCCAGGGCCTTGTACCAAGTGAATCGGGCAAGGTAGTACGAGGCGAGGTACACAGCAATCCCGATGGTAAGCCCTGTCGTGTAGTCGTTGGAGACGAATGTCTGGGTGGTGAAGCCTGCGACGGCTGCAAGGCCGATCCGAAGCCAGTATAGCTTATCAAATCCCGGCATCGGCTGGGGTTTCATGGCCGAATTATCGGGCTTTGAAGTCTTGGTGTTGGTCAGAGAAATCGATTTGGCGCTTCGAGGAACCTACGTTAATAACATTTATTCGATTGGAGAGTCTCAACTAGTCCGTTTTCGGAAGCCGCCGGGCGAAGATGTGTGGCTCGTGGTGTCTCCCAGGCGAGGGGTTTGGGTATCCGGGGCTGTGTCGGAGAGGGCACAGACCACCGAATTCACGTCGAAATTGCGGGCAGAGCTGGAGCGGGCAAAGTTCAGCCGGGCGTCCCAGGGGGACCTGGACCGAGTTTTCGAAATTTATTTCGAAAAAGAGGAAGGTCGGAAGATGATTGTAGAGTTGATGCCGCCGGGGAATATCATAGTCACAGATGCGACCGGGAAGGTTCTTCTTGTAATGAGAGAAGTTCGTTCGGCCGCGAGGCGTGTGCTCCGCGGCATCGAGTACAATCCTCCCATCCAGAGGAGGCAGAGCCCGCTCGATGTCCAAGCGGAAGACGTCAGCAATATGGTTCGCGCTGAGGCGACCGTGGGCAAGGCTATAGGAAAACACGTCGGAATGCCCAGGAAATACGTCACTGAAGTTCTGCAGAGATTATCCCTGACAGAGGAGACCCCGTCCGCGAACCTCCAAAACAGGGAGGCGGATGTGGTCGATGTACTCCTAGGGATTGTCAAGGAGGCACGTGAAAGCCCCAGCCCCTGCATCTGCGAGACTCCCACCGGGGACGACATCTTCGTAATCCCGCCTCGGGGGCTCAAAGTGAAAGAGGTTGGGAAAAGCGTCTCCGAGCTCTGCGACAGAATGTTCCTTCAGGACATCGTGGCCGATGCGGCGACGCCCGCTCCCGACGAGGGAAAGCGGAAAGAGCTGGAGATAACGATTTCAAAATTAAGAGAAGACGTGGGAAGATACTCGGCCGAGGCAACGAAGCTGAGGCTGGCCGCAAAGTTGGCAGCGGCCGAGCCAGTCGGGAAAGCCCTCCAGATTCTCAGTGACTCGGGCGTCTCCTCGAATCGAGAGTTGGCTTCCTCCGCTTCTGTCGCTTCTTTTCTTTTCGACCGAGCCAAGGAGCTCGAGGAAAAGGCCGCGGAGGCAGGCAAGGCCGCGGTCAAGCTGACCCGAAAAGTTCCCGAGGCTGCAAAGGACGCACGACGTACCAAGCCCCTTGCGAAACGGAAACTGGCGTGGTACGAGAAGTTCAGGTGGTTTGTCACCAGCGAGGGCAGAATGGCCATAGGGGGCAGGGACGCTCAGACCAATTCTACACTAATCAGCCGACACATGGAGGACAACGATGTCGTATACCACGCAGACCTTTTTGGGTCCCCGTTCTTCATCCTCAAAGAAGGAGCGGAACAGACTGAAGGTGAGATCAGGCAGGTTGCTCAGGCGACTGCGGCTTTCAGCAGCGCCTGGAAAACTGGTCTAGGGTCGGCTGACGCCTACTGGGTTACCCCCGGACAGGTCAGCACTGCGGCCCCAAGCGGCGAATATCTTCCACGAGGCAGCTTCGCAATCATGGGGAAGAAGAACTTCGTAACGAAAAATATTGTTGAGATAGCCGTGGGGCTGGACGGCGCGGGGAGGATAGCGGCAGGACCCGAAGATGCGATAAAGACGCAATGCGCCAGATACGTAGTCTTGAAGCCACACAGAGAGAAGGGTTCGGACACCGCGAAGAGGGTACTAAGCGACCTCAACACCATGTCTGGTAATTTGAGTCTGCCACTAACGGTGGACGATGTCCTAAGAGCTCTGCCATCGGGGGGCGGGAAAGTTGTCCGCAGGGTCGGCGGTGCTAATCCATCAACCTGACCGCGAGCTGCACTAGATGCACTCCGCGACGATTTCCGCGACGTCCCTGACTCCCATCTCAGTGTTCGTGGCCTTCGTCGAGTCGTCGAACATTGAAAGACAGAAAGGACATTCGGTCGCAATCTCCTTGGCTTCTGTCCTGGCAGCCTCCTCGGTGCGAATCGCCGCCATTGAACGTTGCTGAGGAACCTTGAACCAGTAGTTGGATCCGCCGGCGCCGCAGCAGAAGGTCTTCTCCTTCTTTCTTCCCATCTCCCTCACTTCAGCCACCGATGCATCAAGCACCTTGCGAGGTTCGTCGAAGACGTTGTTGTACCTCGCGGCATAGCAGGCGTCGTGTAGGGTCACTGAGATCTTCTGGACCTTGTCCTTTGGGATTCGAATTTTTCCTTGGCTTATCAGGTCCGAAATAAGTTGGGTGTGGTACACCACCTCGAAGCTCCCCCCAAATCCTGGATATTCGTTCTTCAGAGCATTGAAGCAGTGTGGGCAAGCCGCGATTATCTTCTTGACTCCGTAGGCATTGAGCCTTCCGATGTTGTCGTACGCGAGTTCTTGGTACCTTCCCTCTTCGCCCAGGCGCCTAGCCGGGTCCCCGGTGCAATTCTCTTCGTTCGCCATGATCGCAAAGGAGACTCCCGCATGCTTCAGTATCTTCGCCATCGCCGCAGCGACTTTCTGGGCGCGCTGGTCAAAGGAGGAGACGCAACCAACCCAGTACACGTATTCGGCCCTGGGGTTCGATGAGACGGTGTCGACTCCCAGGCCGAGAGCCCATTCTCCTCGGGTCGCGTTCTTGAGCCCGTAGGGGTTGTGACTCTGGGCCAGGTTCTCGAGCATTGCGGATTTCTCCCGGTCGATTTTCCCCTTCGCAACCAGTTCCCGCCGCAGATCATAGATGATGTCAAGGTGTTTGACGCTTACGGGACAGCTGGCGACGCAGGCCCCACAGGATGTGCAAGACCAGAGTTCTTCTTCACCGACCGTCGAGAAGGGATCGTCGGAGGCACCAGCGCCCTCTGACAACAGACTAAGTTTCCTGACAAGGACCCTTGGCGAAAGAGGTCGTCCGGCTGCGGTCGCTGGACAAGCAGCCTCGCAGGCGCCAATCTCCACGCAAGAATCGTAAGAAAGCTTCTGCGAAGGTTCGAACTCAGATACTTTTCCAACGCCCACACGAATCTGTGAAGGGTCGGTCTTCCCGGAAATGACGTCGACGAGGCTAAAGGGTGTCTTGATTGAAGCCAATGGCTTGTCGAAGTGACCGATGAGGTTCACGCTTGGCCTGCTGTAGTAAATCGCCACGAGGCCGTTCCTGATTATGCCGAGAACCCCGCCCACCAACGCCAAGCTCGGCAACCAAAGGAGGATGAGTTCCGAGGCAGTGAGGGCGATGGCGAGCATGAGCACGACCTGCAGGTAGGTGGACGCCGAGGTGAACGACTTGCCAGTCTTTAGCTCCGCTTCTACCCTCTTGCTCTGGACAAACCGCTGCACCCTCCAGGCGAATGCCGCCGCGAGGCCAGCGAAGAGTGGGACTGAGACTATCAAGATTGCCGTCTTTAGAAATGGCACATTGTCAATTGTGGGGTCGAGGATCGAGTTTGCGATGGTGAGTCCTACGCCCAACGCGATGGAAAGATGCATTAGGAAAACCGCGTCGCCAGCCGCTAGTCGCCGTGCCTCATCCTTGGTCAGGCCCAGGAGCCTGCGTGGGCTCAGACTGACGGAGCTCCGGCGGGCATGCAGGAAGGTGCTGAAGATGATCGCGGCTACGCTGGCGAGCGAAAAGATGTAGACCGTGAGGTAACCAGGGTCTAGCCCTGTCATGTTTCATCTGCCAGCCATGACCGTTTATAGCCCTTAGCGGGGCGAAGCAACTTCCACGTTCATGTGCGGTTGGCCAGAGCTTTACGGATAGCCGGGATGACTTGGTACAGGTCTCCAACTATCCCGTAGTCAGAGGCTTGGAATATCGGAGCGTCCTTGTCCGTATTGATAGCCGCCACTATCTTGGAATCTTTCATGCCAGCTACGTGCTGCAACTGGCCGGATATCCCGACCGCAATATAGAGTTCAGGTTTCACTGTCACTCCTGTTAGGCCGATGTGGTGCTCCTCCGGGAGCCAACCCAGGTCGGAGGAGAGTGGCCTTGAGCATCCCAGCGCACCATGCATCTCCTTGGCCAGGTCTTCGAGCATCGCGAGGTCTTCCTTCTTCTTGATGCCCCGTCCTGCGGACACGATCACCTTCGCCGACTTCAAGTCGACCGAACCTGCGGCTTTGCTTTCTCTGCTGAGGACTCTGATCTGACCGTCTATGTGGCCGACGTCGAGTTCTCTGGTTTCCTTCGGAATCGACCCTGACCTAGGGTAGGCCCCGACCTTAACCGTGGCAATTGAAGGGAGGGGACACGCGACCTTTGCGACGACCTTCCCCGCGTACACGTTGCGTTCGGCGAATAGGTTCTGGCCGTCGGAGCTTACCTTGAAAGCCTCTGAGAGGCAGCCGACCTTCAGCTTCGCGGCCAGCCTTGAAGCGACCTCCCTTCCGTTCCGTGTCGCCCCGATTAGAATGGCAGCCGGCCGCAGTTCCCGCGCGGCCCTGAAGATTGCCTCAGCAGCGACCTGGGGCGCGGGCTCGGAGGAGGGAGGCCCTTTCAAGACGAGCTTGCCTCCCGCAGAGTGCGTCCCGTTCCTCGCCTGTCCAAGGTCAATCACCGACGGCCCTGCGGGGATATTCATTGACAGGTCGAGGGCCGCCGAAGTGACTTCATCTGAGATTCCTTCGCTCTCCGAGTACACCCATACAGACAAGCTCACTTAGAGAACACCATCTTTCACTAAAGCCTCGACCAGTCTGGCGGCGGCTTCGTCCGGGCTGCCTTCTATCATCACGTGCCTTCTGCTTGACGACTGGGCAGCCATCGAGACCACCGAGGATTGCTTGCGGGTGCCCTGCTGCACCAGTTGATCTCCGTTCATTTCCTCTATGGGTTTCTTGGAGGACTGCATTATCTGGATGAGCGTGGGATATCTTGGCTCGTTAATTTCGCTCACGACCGAGGCGACGAACGGAAGCGTTGTTTCGACCACCTCTATAGTGTCCTCCAGGGAACGCTCCACCTTGGCGGACCCTCCGTCGACCTCGATCTTCCTCGCGTATCCGGCATATGGAAGACCCAACAGCTCCGCGAGCATGGGGGGCACCTGCCCGTCGTAGGTGTCTGACGAGCCTTCGGAGCATATCACTACGTCGCACGGTCCGGTCTTCGTTATCGCCGCGGCAAGAAGCTCCGCCGTGCGGAGCGTATCAATCGCGAGAATGTCGGCAGAAACGATGACACCCCTGTCCGCTCCCATGGCCAGGGCCTCCTTGAGCGTCTTCCTGGCTTCCGGTCCCCCGACGGTGATTGCGACTACTTCTCCCGAAATGGCTGACCTGAGGCGCAAAGCCTCTTCGACTGCGTTCTTGTCGAAGGTGCTCATCATACCAACTGCCCCGTCGACTTGGGGCTTCCCGCTCGAGTCGATCCTGAGTTCGGTCTCGTCAATTGCGTGTTTGACGCAGACCGCGAGCCTCACGAAGCCCTCGCCAACTCTCTTCTCGCTATGAGCATCCGGAGCACTTCGGATGTCCCCTCCCCGATGGTCAAGAGGCGTGCGTCGCGCCAGTGCCTGTGAATTTCGTCCGAGGTATATCCATATCCGCCATAGATCTGAATCGCCTCGTCGCAGACTTTGAGGGACATCTCGGTAGCGAAGACCTTCGCCTGAGAGGCTTCTGATGAGAAGTCTCCTCCCGATTCCTTAATCGATGAAGCATAGAAATACAAGAGGCGCCCGGCGTTGATCTCTGTCTTCATGTCAGCTATCTTCTCCCTAATGAGTTGGAAATCGGAAATTGATTTCCCAAACCCGCGCCTTTGCCTTGCGTATCGGAGCGCTTCGTCGTACGCTACTTGGGAGATTCCAACGTTCAAGGCTGCCACGACAATTCTTGCGCCGTGAAGGATTTCCTTCGCGTAGTCTGCCCCTTTCCCCTCCTCACCCACGAGATTTCCGCCTGGAATCCGGCAATCAGAGAAGACGACCTCTGAGGTCCTGGATCCCCTCATGCCCAGCTTCTTCAGGTCGTCGCCGAACTTCATCCCCCGATTGGGGGATTCTACCAGGAAGCAAGAAGGGCCCTTGGATGTCTTGGCGAAGACTAGGTAAACGTCTGCATCGCCCGCGTTTGTGATGAACATCTTGGACCCGCTGATGGAGTACTCGCTCCCTTTCCGCTCTGCGACTGTGGCCATGGTCCCAGCGTCTGACCCCGAGGCCGGCTCCGTTAGCGCGAAGGACGCGAGGGACTTTCCAGAGAGAAGGTCCGGGAGGAACTTCTTCTTCTGGCCTTCGTCCCCGTACCGATAGATTCCCTCCGACACAGCGTTGTGGATCTCCAAACTTAGGGCTATGGAGGCGTCTGCTGTTCCCAGCAACTCGATGGCATTCGCATAGACTGAGAAGGGAAGCCCGAGCCCCCCGTACTCGGATGGGAAGGGAATCTGGCACATCCCATGTTGGAGGAGCGCTTTCCTGGGCCCCTTGATTGAAAGTTCTCCTCTGTCGAACTTGTAAGAATTCGGCAAGATCTCCTTCTCCATGAAGGAACTCAAAGAGGATAGGACCTCAGAGTATTCATCATGCTTCTGAGGGTGGAACACCTTGATCAGCCGCCTGTGTTCGGGGCTGTATATCGCCAAGGGATTGAACTTGAACTTCGCTGATTCAGGAGGAATTTAATGGTTCTCGTGCTTGCACGAGAATTCCTAATAGTCTAGTGGGGCGCGCGGACGCGTGGAACTGGCGGAGCGCCTGGCGCAATACGCCCTTTCCGTCGATTACAGCAAACTCGACCATGGGACAGTGACGCAGATGAAAGCGCGAATCATCGACGCCATCGGATGCGCGATCGGGGCGTCGGGGGAGAAACCAGTCAAGATTGCGAGAGAGACCGTTCGTCGCTTAAGGAGTGATGGGAATTCTACAATCCTCTGCTCCAATTCGGGCGCGTCCCCCGAACTGGCCACCTTCGTCAATGGGCTGATGGTGCGCTACTTCGATTTCAACGACACCTACCTTTCAAAGGAACCTGCGCACCCGAGCGACAACCTGGCGCCTTGCCTGGCAGTCGCCGAGGCTGAAGGCTCGACGGGGAGGGACCTGATTGTCGCTGCAGTCGTCGCCTATGAAATCCAGTGCAGGCTTTGCGATGCGGCCGACCTCAGACACAGGGGATGGGACCATGTCAACTACGGACTGGTCTCGTCTTCGTTGGCCGCGTCCAAGCTGATGAGGCTAAGCTCGCGAGAAGCAACACACGCCGTCAACCTCGCTCTAAGCGGCCACATCGCCATGAGACAGGTTAGGGCCGGAGAATTGTCAATGTGGAAGGGGGCATCCTTCGCAAACGCCGCAAGAAACGCCGTGTTCGCTGCCATGCTGGCCAGAGAAGGTATGACGGGCCCTGCCCCCATTTTCGAAGGTGAGATGGGCTTCTTCCGTCTGGTCTCGGGTCCGTTCAAGCTGAGTGTCGAAGGATTCGGGGGGAGGAAGGGGAGCTTCAAGGTGAACGAGACGTACGTCAAATACTGGCCAGCGGAGTATCACGCTCAGTCTGCAATTTGGGCGGCGTTGGACGTCAGGAAGAAGGTGAAAGACTTCGGAAAAGCTGAGTCGGTACTTGTCGAGACGCACGAGGCTGGATACAACATACTCGGAAAGGGCTCGGAGAAATGGACGCCTAAGACGAAAGAGAGCGCGGACCATAGCCTCCCTTTCATCGTGGGCAGTGCCCTCTTAGACGGAATAGTCGTCAACGAATCCTACTCTGAGAAGAATCTGTCAGACCTTTCGAAACTTCGCTTGATCAAGAAGATCAGGGTCGTAGAGGACCCACGGCTCACTTCGATGTACCCGGACAGAGGGATGCCCAACAGGCTCACAGTCAGGGAGCCAGGAGGGAGGCTCATCACGGCGCAGGTTGACTTTCCGAAGGGGCATCCAAAGAACCCAATGACAAAGGGTGACATCGAAGCGAAGTTTTTCGGATTGACACGGAGGTACATGGGCAAGAAGGAAGCAATGGAAGTACTTCTTCGATTGTGGAAGCTCGAAGCAGTGAAGGACTTGAGGGAGCTCCTTGGTCCCCTCCGCGTCAGGCGGGGATCAAACGCTTAAAGCGAGTAAAGTTCCCGGGCCTTTCGTATGCGGCTCGCACTTGGTTTCAACCCTGTGCTGAGCGTTCAAGATGCGACGGCCACCGCATCCAAGGCGGAGGCGAAGGGGTATCACTCGGTTTGGATGCACGAGAGTTTGTTTCAGCGTGACGTCGTAACCTACCTCTCGACCATGGCCAGCGCAACCAAGACGATCAGGCTCGGTTCCGGAGCTATCAATACATTCACGAGGCATCCTGTGACGGCTGCAACGACGTTTGCGACATTGTCTGAGCTGTCCGGAGGAAGGGTTACCCTTGGGCTTGGACTAGGGAGCTTCCCCACGATTCCCCTGATAGGCCACCAGATTTTTCCTGTGGAAAAAACGAGACCTCTACGGCGCATAAAGGAGTATGTTCAAGTTGTGAAGATGGTTTGGGAAGGAGGAAAGGTGCAGTTTGATGGTGAGTTCTTCCACGTGCACGATTTGACTCTGGGTTTCAAAACCGGAGGAGTCCCAATATTCATTGCCTCACTTTCCCCGAAGACACAAGCTTTCGCAGCGACCGTCGCAGACGGGGTCATACTCTCGCCGGCTCTCAACACCGCCTGGGGGACAGAAAGGATGGTTGGGAATGTGCAGGCGGGGGAGAAGGCGAGCGGAAGGCAGGTCGAAAGGGCCTCCTACATGCTGACGTCTTTGGACCCGGACCCTCAGAAGGCGAAGGAGGCGGTAAGGGACTACTACTTCTTCGTCTATCAACTGTCGGAAGTAGTGCGACCGGAAGTGCTCGCTCCGTACGGCGTCACGGCCGACGACCTTAAGCCTCTCAAGGAAGCGTGGAAGAAAGGAGACGTCCCTGAGGCGAAGAGGCTCGTTCCTGAGCAAGCAATCGAGGCGCTCACGATAACGGGAGACGGCGACCACGCGGAGGCGCGGTTGAAAGAATACGAAAGGGCCGGAGTGACACTCCCGATTATCATGCCCATCGGAAACGTGCCCTATGCCCTAGACGAACTTGCGCCTTCGCGAGAAACCTGAGAGCCGTCAACGTACTAGGGGTCAGAAAGGATTGCCCACCGGGACAATGATGGCGAGGACCAGCGAACCCATGTACAGCAGCGAAAACCGAAGGGCCAGGGCAGCAGTCCTGGGGTCCGCGTTGTCTGGTACCTCGCCCCGGAACATCTTGCTAAGGCGGAACGCTTCCGGCGAGGTAATGAATACCAGCAAAGACCAGATTGGGAGGAGGCGGCCAAGGATTCCTGCGATGACAAGCAGGTAGACCGCCCCGAGGATCCAAGCGTAGACATTCTCAGCCCTCTTTGCGCCGATGGCGACTGCGAGGGTCCTCGTCCCGACCGACCCGTCGTATTCGACGTCCCTGATATTATTCGCCAACAGTACCTCCGCGACCAGAAGCCCAATTGGGAGAGCAGCCACCGCTGGAGCTAAAGAGTAGCTCCCGGTCTGAACCATATACGAACCCAGCGGGATGAGGAGACCCCACATCGAGAATACTGTGACCTCTCCCAGGCCCCTGGCCTTGAGGACAAGAGGGTCCGCGGTGTAAAACACGCTCCCGATTATCCCGACACCGGTTACCGCGAGAATCAGTATGCTGCTGACGAAGGCGAGGTACAGGCCGGCTACTATGGTGACGCCGTAAAGAGCGATGGAAAGGCCCAGGATTGAGGAGAG
>DATGVR010000123.1:0-6537 GCA_035300255.1 Nitrososphaerales archaeon | reverse complement strand
TTCCTCCCTTGGAGCGTCCACGACTCTTTCTTTTCTTTGACAAAACGACTCAGTCATATGCCCCCGATGCCTGCTTAAAAGGGTGGCTCCGAAAAATGGGAAAAATAGAGTCGGCCTGGTCAGACCGGCTGGCCGCGAAGCATTCGAAATAGCATTTCCTTGAAGAGCCGCTCCGAAGCGGAGTAGACCACTTCCAGGTTCGGCTCTCTTTTCAATATGTTCAGATGGTCGACATAGGTGGCACCCCTGGAGAGCTCGCTCTCATTGTCCACGTCGACGAACTTCCTCCTGACATCCGTTGCCACCGCTGGGTTGAGCACGATGGCCATTGTGATGCTGTCGGGGCAGGGGGCTGCATCCTTGCCTTCCATCTCCTTCGTGAACTCCACCGCCCGGCGGTTGACCGCGGTGAAGAACCTCGCTTCTGTGGTGGACATTCCGGCGATTTCGTCGAGCTCTGGCCTGTCCACGAGGCCGTGCCTCATGCAGATTTCCCATCCAACCATGGTCGTAGGCATGCCAGAATGGAAGACGATCTTGGCTGCATCGGGGTCCACCCAGATGTTGAACTCGGCCGCAGGAGTCACGTTTCCGATGTACTGGTTCGTCCCGCCCATGAAATAGAGGCGCTTCACTTTCTTTGCGAATGACGGGTCCTTCCGAACGGCCAGCGCGATGTTGGTCAGAGGCCCTGTCGCTACCAGCGTTATCTCGCCCGGGGCCGAGTTTACAAGGTCGACGATGGCCTCAACGGCGAATTTTTGCTCTGGTCTCTGTTTCGCTCTGGGGAACCCTGAGTCTCCCATCCCGTCCTTGCCGTGGACGCTCTCCGCGGTTTCCCATTCTCGAAGCAACGGGTGCCTCGCCCCGGGGTAAACAGGGACCTTCCCCGACTTCCCTGCAACTTGGATGGTGTAGAGCGCATTCTCGACCTCTTGGTCGAAAGCCACGTTCCCGCAGTTGACCGTCACAGCCTCCAGGTTTGCGTTGGAAGCCTTCAGCGCCATCATCAGGGCAGTGGCGTCGTCACCAGCTGTGTCCGTGTCGTGAATGATTCTGATCAAGGCTTGATTCCCATCCCTTCGAGTTCAAACTTTGCCGTGTGTCCCGGTTCTGCTTCGTTCCGGGGCCTCATCGACCTATTCTCTCTTGTAGGCTATCCCAACGGCCTTCGGCGGCCTGCTTCGTCCTATCGCCACGGCCACTACCACCAGGGTCGCGATGTATGGGATGGCGCCCAGGAGGTAGTCGGCGTGAGGGATCGCGCTCCTCACTTCCGGAACTCCAGCGAGCCAGGTTGCCGTCCCCTCGGAGTAGCCGAACACAAGAGCCCCAAGCAGCCCGACTAGCGGGTTCCAGCCTGAGAAGACTACCGTAGCCAGGGCGATGAATCCCCGGCCAGCCGAGATGTCCTTGGTGATCTGCCCGACCACGTCGATGCTGAGGTACGCTCCTGCGAGGCCGGCCAGCGCTGACCCGATCAGGACTGCGATTATCCTCGTCTTCTCTACGTCGATGCCTACCGCATCAGCAGCTTCAGGATTTTCCCCAGTGGCGCGAACCTGGAAGCCCCACCTAGTCCTGTACAGGATGTACCAGAAGAGTATCGCTATGACGACAGACATCGGGACGAAGTAAGACAACGGAGCCCAGGGAGTCGAGATTTCGGCTATCCTCCCGAAGGAGAAGGCGACGGGGGGAAAAACCCCGCTCACATGCCAGACGGCGAACGTCGCAAAGGGGACGAAGCCGAGTGCGAAGAGGTTGATCCCGACCCCACTTATTATTTGGTCTCCTTTGAGCCATACCGAAATCACCGAGTGGAGGGCACCGAAGGCGACGCCCATCGCCATCCCTCCGACCAGCCCAAGATACGGGTCGTTCAGTGTCCAGGCGATAAGGACGGCAAACCAGGCGCTCGTAAGCATAACCCCTTCGAGGCCTATGTTGACGACGCCTGCCTTCTCGGCGAATATCTCTCCGACGGCGGTCATCGCGATGGGGACCATGAAGTCGAGGGAGATGACCGAGATGGCGCCGATCGAAGTTACGTCGAAGCTCACTTTAGCCTTCTCCTGAACATCCGGTAGAGTTGAGGGGCGGCTATGGCAAAGACTATCATCCCCTCAATGACCTCGACGATTTCGAAAGATATGCCTGCTATCTGGACCGACGAGGCCCCTGCCTGCAATGCCCCAAGGAAGATTCCCGCAAGGACAATCGCCATCGGGTGATTCCTTCCTATCAGGGCTACGCCTATGCCGTTGAACCCGAAGTTGACCAGATTGCTCAGGCCCGTGTAAATTGCGAACGGAGTGAAGGTCCCGGCGACTTCCACGGCGCCTGCAAGCCCGGCGGTGATTCCGCCCAGGAGGAAAGCGTACAGCATCGGCCTTCGAGGACTTATCCCGCTGAACCTAGCTGCGTCCGGGTTGAGGCCCACCGCACGGAGTTCGTATCCCCCCGGTGTCTGCCAAAGATAGTAGTAGACCCCGAAGCAAACGAGTATGGAGAAAAATATCGCGAGTGTCAGGTTGGGGGGGAGGAGCGTCGGAAACCTCGAGTCCAAGGGGATGCTGGCGCTCTTGTCGCTCCTGGCGGGGTCGAGAAGGTAGTTGAGCACCACAAACTGCATCGCGAAGAGGGCGATGTTGTTCATCATGATCGTGGAGATCACCTCGTTGACCCCCCTGTAGGACTTCAGCAGGTAAGCCGGGACCGACCATGCCGCGCCTGCGGCCCCTGCTACGATGAGGACGAAGAGAAGGCCTATTCCGAATGGCAGATGGATTAGGCTTGCTGCAACGGCGGCCGTGGCTCCGACGTAGAGAGTCCCCTCTGCGCCTATGTTGAAGAGGCCGGCTCTGACTCCTACGGCGAAAGTCAGCGCCGTAAGAATGAGGGGAGCAGCGTAGGCGAGCGTTATTGTGAAGTTATTCGCGCTTCCGAAAGAACCCTCGAAGAGGTAGTAGAACGCCTGGATGGGGTCTTTTCCAAGAACAGCCAAGAGTACTCCGCTGGCCAGGAACCCCACCCCTGCGGCGAAAGCAGACTCGGCAACCGATGAAAGGAGTCCTGAAGTGCCAGTTGGAATGCTCGCCTTCACTCCTTGACCCCTCCCATCAGCATCCCGACCTTGTGTCGCGTCATCTTCTCGGGGGGCCCGACCTCCAGCAGCTTCCCTTCGTACATCACCCCGATGATGTCGGAGAGTTGGAGGACCTCGTCAAGGTCTGCGGAGATCACCAGGACGCCCTTCCCCGTGTCCCTGGTCTTCAAAAGGAGTCTGCGTATGTAGTCCGTCGCAGCGACGTCGAGTCCCCGCGTTGGCTGGGCGGCAAGGACGAAGTCCGGGTCGTCGGTCAGCTCCCTCGAGACCACCACCTTCTGTTGGTTTCCTCCGCTCATGCTCTTTGCAGGGGATTCAGGCCCCTTGACCAGGATCTCGAAGCTCTTGATCAATCTGGAAGCGTGCTCCTTCACTTTCGGCCATGCCAGGGCGACCCCCTGCCCCCTGAATCTTCTCTCCCACTCCCTGCCCAGGATTGAATTCTCTGCCACCGACATGTCGAGGATGAGCCCCATCTGCCGCCTGTCTTCGGGAATCAGCCCCACGCTGTGTTTCCTGATTTGGTTGTTGCTGAGGGAAGATATCTCCAAGCCCCCAAGCTTGATGTTCCCCCGGCTGGGCCTCCTGACTCCGCTTAGGGCTTCTTCGAGCTCCGTCTGCCCGTTCCCTTCGACGCCGGCTATTCCGAAGATTTCCCCTCTTCGAACTGCGAACGACACTCCCTTGACGGCGTCCTCCCCCCTGTTGCCTCTTACGACCAGGTCACTGACTTCGAGGATCGGTTCACCGGCGTGCGAAGGCTCTTTGACCAGGTCGAAGACCACGTCTCTCCCTACCATCATTCGGGCGAGCGTCTTCCTGTCGGCCTGGGCGGCCTCGATCTTCCCTGAGACCTCGCCGTGCCTCAAGACGGTGATTCTATCACAGATTTCGAGGACCTCGTTGAGTTTGTGAGTGATGAAGATGGCGCTCTTTCCTTCCTCCTTGAGACGCTTGACCGCCTTGAACAGTTCTACTGTCTCCGGGGCAGTAAGGGAGGACGTGGGTTCGTCGAGGATGAGAATCTGCACTTTCCGGTAAAGCATCTTGAGGAGCTCCACCCTCTGCTGGGCGCCGAGGGCGAGGTCCTCCACCTTGGCGTCGAGCTCGACCCCCAGTCCAACGTCCTTCGACAGGTCGAGGATCTCCTGACGTGCCTTGGATGCCCCTGAACCCTTTGGGTTGACATCGGTCCCGAGAAGGATGTTTTCGAAGGCCGTGAAGTCCCTGACCAGTGTGAAGTGCTGATGTACCATGCCTACGCCGAGCTTCAGCGCCTCTTTGGGGTGCCTGACCTCTACCTTCTTGCCATTAACGAACACTTCCCCCGAGGTGGGCCTGAGGATACCAGAGAGAATCTTCGAAAGGGTCGTCTTTCCTGCTCCGTTTTCTCCGAGCAGCCCGTGGACCTCTCCCCTTGCGAGGTCGAAGTCAACTCCTCGGAGAGCCTGAGTTCCGTCAGGGTAGATTTTTGTTATCGCCGCGGTCCTGAGAACTTCTTCTCCCCGCGACTGCAATCAATCACCAAAAAAGAGAAGAGCGGAGCTATCCGTATCTGCCCCGCCAGTAATTTACCGCAGTTTGTGTCAGCACATACGGCACTGAGACCTGGCCTGATTTGATCTGGGTAGCAAGTGTGTTGGCTATTGAATAGATGTCTCCGCACTTTGCGGTGACTGCATTTCTCATGGCTTGTATTTGGCCCGTGACCTGGGTCGCGTTCACGCTCTTGCCCGAGCTTGAGGCGATCTGCAAGAACGTCTTGACGTCGTTCACGGTGCTTATGGCTACTGCGCCCGACGACATCCCGAGTGTCAGGACTCCACCGTTCTTGGAGACAGCTGACTTGAATGACCCATTGAGTGCGAGCTGAGCTGATTGGAAGACTGCTGTGTCAACGCGTTTCATCTGGCTTGCAAGGACGAAGCCCGGAGCCACCCAGTCCTGGTCGGAGTCAACCCCGATGCCGAATGGCGGACCCATGGTCGCCCCAGAGGGTGCAAGCTTCTGTGCCGCTGTGAATATCCCATTTCCTGTCGAGCCGGCTACGTTGTAGGAGACTACAGCCCCTTGATTGAACTGTGCCGTTGCGGCTGCCTCACCCTTCGCAGGGTCGCTGAACGAACCTGTGTACTGGTAGACCACCGGTTTGGTCCCTGGCGCGCCAACGTTGATGGCAGTGCCGTGGCTCTGCGAATAGTTGTACGCCCAGCTTACTCCCCACTTGTACCCGACCTCGAAGGTCCATAGTACTGGGATTTCGATGCCCAAGACAAGCCCTACCTTATTTCCGCCATAACAGCTCGTCGCATAGGCAGCAAGGGCTCCGGCTACGGCAGCCCCCTGGTCAGTCCTGAATTGGATGCTCAGGACGTTCGGGAGTCCGGGGACGAAGCCGTCGATAATTGCGAAGTTCTGGTTGGGGTATTGTTTGGAAGTCTGATTGACTGCGTCAGTCATCAGAAAGCCTACAGCCACAATCAGGACGGGTGGGTTTGTCTCAGAAGCGAGCTTCTGGAGGTTGGTCACGTAGTCGTTGGAGTTCGAACTCGTCAAGAACTGCTCACAAGGAGTCGGGTTCGACGTAGCACAGCCGAGTTGCTGTGTCGCCACGTTGTCGGCGCCGAGCGCCGCCATGTCGTTGAAACTGAGGTCTCCTCTGCCTCCCACGTCGAAGACCACGCCTATGGTCTTCTTTGGTCCAGCGGCCACCTGTGTGATGTAGTAGTAGGAACCCCCTGCGACGACGACGAGGACTATGATGACAATTGCGATAACAGTTGTGCTGACTGCATTTCTGTTTTTCAAGAGCAAATAGATTTGCCCGAGCGGGGCCTCCGGTCTGTTCTATATAACTCGTCCTCGGTGTTTGCGACGAACGAGTTAAACCGCCGACGCTGAACGGATTTTAAGTTCCGATTGCGGGGTCGGGTGGCCGTTGAAGATTCTGGTCGGAGGATTCGTCACCATTGATTCGATAAAACTCCCCATACGCCAAATCACTTCGGTGGGGGGCCCCCCTGCCTACGCGGGCCTCGTGTGTGCGAGGTTCGGGCATGCAGTCACTCCTCTTACGAAGGTGGGGAACGACTTCCCGGATGAGCAGTCGGTCTGGCTGGCGAGGAATGGCATCTCCCTCCGGGCGACCGACAGGAGTCTCACGAAACCGACGACGAGGTTCACGATTTCCGACAGCGCGGGGAATAGGGCACTAACTCTCGTAAGCAGATGTGAGGACCTTGCGGCCTCTCAAATCCCTCCTGATACTCGGTACGACGGTTCCTTGGTCAGCCCCCTCGCCGGGGAGATCTCCTCTTCTCTCCTGACCGAAATCTCGGCCCGCAGCGACTTTACGTTCCTGGACCCCCAGGGCTTCGTCCGGAGTTTCGACCACGACGGGAAGGTGTCTCACGCGCCACCTCAGGACA
>DATGVR010000122.1:0-4700 GCA_035300255.1 Nitrososphaerales archaeon | reverse complement strand
GGGCTCCATCCGCACGTCAAGAGCAACGTGGAGAGCAACCGCCAGCTCGACGAGCTGATGGCCGCTTGCAGGCCCGCGACCCTCGATGTCTGTTTCGATTCGGCGCACCAAGAGGCCTTGAGCATGGACCTACCTGCGTTCATCGAGCGGTACAGAGACAGGCTCTGCCTGGTGCACTTCAAGGACCTCAGGGTCAGAAAGGACCCCAAGGACATCGACTACGACAACGACTTCGTCGACCTCGGTGAGGGGCTCTGCGACTTCCCCGGAATGATTTCGACCCTGAAAAAAGTCGGCTACCCGGGCTGGTTGATGGTGGAGGTCGACTTCGCCCATAAGATAACGGTGGAGGAGTCCGTCAAGAAGAACTTCGACTACCTGACCCCTCTGATGTAGTTTGTTCAGTCCCTTGTAACTGGCATGGGCCTTCCTTCGGCGATCGAAGCCCTCGCTGCCAGACCGATCTTGAGCGCTTCGCGTCCGTCCTTGATGTCGACCCTGACGTCCCTCCCGGTCCTCACACAATCCGCGAAGTCTTCGATTTCGTCCCTGTAGGCCTGGGCCCACCTCGATGCAAACCCGTCGAAGTATTCGTTGCTCGTCCCTGCCTTGGTCTTGACGTGGGCGAAGGACCTCTCCCCGATGTCCACTGAGACGGCCGCCTTTGTTCCCAGCATGTCCAGCCTGGCGTCGAAGCCATAGACCGTATTGTAGCATGAGTCGACGTAGGCGAGGGCGCCGTTCGCCAGCTTCATGATCACAGTTGTCGTGTCGAAGTCCCCGTTCTTCGCAAGCTCGTCGTAGACCAGGGCTGCCCCTTCGGCGTACACCCGTTCTACTTCGCTCCCCGAAAGCCAACGAACAGCGTCGAAGTCATGGCTGGTGGTGTCAAGGAAGATCCCTCCGCTCTTGGAAGGGACCGTGGACCATCCCAGGATGGGGCCCGGCGGGTCCCTGTTGTGCTCCTTGAGTAGGAGGAGCTTTCCGATTTCCCCGCTTTCCATGGCGCCTCGCGCCTTCATGTATGAAGGATCGAAACGTCGTTGGTATCCAACCTGGAACTTTATTCCGGCGCCTTTGACCAATCCCACCATCTTGTTCGAGTCCTCGAGGGTGACCGCGATGGGTTTCTCGCAAAAAACAGCCTTTCCTTCCTCCGCCGCTGCCTTGGTGATGTCCATCTTCAGGAAGGGTGGGGTGCAGACAATGACAGCGTTGACAGAATCGTCCTTGATCATTTCGTGATAATCTGAAAATATCTTTGCGTCCCCGGCCACGGCCTTGGCGGCGTTCTGGTCCACATCGGCCACGGCAGCCAGCCGTGCTCCTTTGATGCTAGTCTGGATGTTTTTTGCGTGCACCCGCCCGATGGCTCCGGCGCCTATCAGCCCCAGACCAACTTCAGACGCCATTGGAGTCCAGTCCCGCTCCCCTGGAGCTTTTAAGTTCCCGAGGCCCTCGAATCAAATAGATTACGGTGGGGGTACTACCGGAAGCCGACGCTCGGCGCGCTGCAAGAGGTAGACTCCGACCATGATCAAAGCGCCTCCTGCCAACTGAACCGGAGTTATTTGCTCCCTCAGGAAAACGAGAGCAAAGAATGCTCCGAATATCGTCGACACAGAGAAGACCAGGATGAAGCGGATCGCTCCGATGTCAGCCAGCGCGCTGATTGCAAGGTAAGAGGTTCCTGCCAGAGAGAGCGCCAGCAGGACGATGTAGACGAGCCAAACGAGTGACAGGCTCACGCCTAATCCCACGGCTACAAACGACACGACCACCACACCTCCACCTATGATATTCCTGAACTTCGTGACTAGGGCAGGGCCGAACCGTCTGGTCGGGGATATGATCAGATTGTTCTCAAAGGACCAGATGAACATCGATCCCAAAATCAGCAGGTTGCCTTCGAGGCCCTGGTAGAACTGCACGCCTGCGAGGTCGAGGTTTGTTGTTACCAAGGCTATCCCTCCGACTATCAACAGTCCGCGAGCAAGCTGCCTTCCAGGGAGCCTTTCCCCGAACAGCGCGAAGGCGATGATTGTTGTAAAGAGTCCTTCGCCGTTGGCGAGCAAAGATGCATTGACCGCTGTGGTGGCGTTCACCCCGGCCTGATACAGCACGGGTGCCAGGCCAGCTCCAACGAGCCCGAAGAAGACAACAAACTTCAGGCTCTTCCTGTCGGGGACCTGCTTGGGCTTCACCGGGATCAGCATCAGTCCGGATATCAAGAGAGAGAATGCAGAGACTTGGACAGGGCCGTTCTGGGCTAGGGCGAACTTGCTCAGGGTCGGGGTGGCTCCTCCGCAGACTGCCGCCAGGAAAGCGAAGAGATATCCGCGTCTGATTCTGGAGGAAGTCTGCACCAATGAAGCGGGTCCCGTCCGGGCCTCCGTTTTTTCCACCGGATTAACCCTCCGAGCGAAGCCAGCCGCAAGAGTCTTATCACCTAGACCGGAACCCAGAATATGCCTCCGGACGACGAGATGCTGGCAGAACTTAGGAAGATCAAAGAGCTCCTCACACCGGCGCCCCCAGGCCCTGCGCCCAAGGGCTTCTCTGCCGAATTCAAGGCCTTCCTCAAGAACTACAAAGTGCTCGGGCTGGCTGTGGCGTTCATCCTCGCCGTGTATCTTGGGGCCCTGGTCCAGGCCCTGGTCAAAGACCTGATTCTCCCGATCATAGGCATCCCGCTGAGTAGCGTGGGTGACCTTGGCGTGTATTCCGTCGCCTTCGCAAATCAGAACTTCAAGATAGGCGACTTCCTAATCGCCATGATCACATTCATCATCGTCGCCTTGGTCATCTTCCTCATAGTGAAGGTCGCCAATAGATACAAGATAGACTGATTGGAGCTCTCCTCCTTTCATCCGGCGTCTTGGTGAAATTCCTTAAGCAGGAAGTCAACGGTTCTTGCCACAGTCAGTCATGTCCGTCTGTTAGAATATCACTTCGGATATCACGATGAGCAGCAAGTTCGAAAAAGGATGGAAGGCTCAGGAGACGGAGCCTTTCGGGAAGCAGGTCCGCGAAGCAGTTCGCGGCCCGAAGCCGATACGTCCGCAGGTCCAGAAAGCGACCCAGCAACTGACTGGGGAGATCAACCGACTGGACCAGGCGATGAACCGGCTTAAGCAACGCGAGAGCTCCATCTTCAAGAAGACAGTGTCCGCAGTCCAGGCACACGACCAGGAATCCAGCAAGGCGTACTCCAACGAACTCGCCGAAGTCCGCAAGATGGAGAAGATCGTCACCCAGTCGAAGATCGCGCTCGAACAGATCACGACGCGGCTTCAGACGGTCACAGACATCGGAGACTTCGCAGCCACAATAGCCCCGGCCATCGGGGTGATCAAGAACGTACGCGCAACCCTCAGTGAGGCGATGCCCGACGCCCAGGGAGCACTCGGAGAGATCGGCGCCCAGCTCAACTCAATCATGGTGGACGTCGGCCAGATAACGGGGACGACCTTCTACCAGGCGGAGAACAGCGAAGAGGCGAACAGGATCCTCGCCGAAGCCTCGGCCATAGCCGAGAAACGGATCAGCGACAGCCTGCCGGACGTCCCGAACACAACGAGCCAATCCATCTTCACAAGCGAATAGGCAAACCCAGGCAGCTCGGCTCGTGCCGGGCGGCCTTTCTTTCTGTTTTTCACTTGGAGGCAGTGTAGACGTTCGACGATGCGTGGGAAACGAGTAAGGGGATAATCGCAGGCTAGACCTATATTCTGTCTCCCAGACACCCAATCAGAGATAAGGGTCGCCTTGGGGCCATCACAAGCCGCCTCTGACTTTGACGTCATCATCGCCGGGGGAGGGATGGCCGGGCTAATCACCGCGGCCTCGATTGGTTACAACACCAAGAGCAAGGCGCACGTTCTCGTCATTGACAGGAACAAAGAGGATGAGCCAGGCAAGAAGACGAACAATGGATGGACTTGCGGGGACGCAACAAGCAAAAGGTCTCTTGACTTTCTAGCCGAGCATATCGGCATAAGGTATGGCTCCCCAGAGCTCGAGCATCCTGTCAGCGGGGTCTATGTCTATTCCCCTGATAGGCAGACCAAGGTCTTATTCGAAGGTGAAGGATATCTCTTCAACAGGAAGCTCGCTCCGAGGCGCCAAGTCAACGATGCAAAGAAGTTCGGGACCGAGTTCATGTATGGGGCGACGGCGGAGAGGCTCCTTTCCGATGACGGCCGTATCACCGGAGTCAGCGGGAGGAAGTCCGACGGAACAACATTCAGTCTGACGGCAAGGGTCGTTGTTGACGCGACTGGCTCCTCCTCAGTCCTTCGGAGATTCATTCCGATTAATTCGATGATCGAGAAGGAGATCGACCCAGACGACGTTGTCGGCACTGGCCGCTACATCCTTGATTTTGAGCCGGCAGTCAACGCACCAGAATTCTTCTCTCCCGACTATTGCATCATACACTTGGACCAGTTCATTGCCCCGGCTGGGTATGCCTGGGTCTTCCCCAAGGGGAAAAAGAAGGTGAACATAGGCCTGGGGGTGTCCCACTCAGGGCTCGCCCGGAGGAACAGGCGCTTCAAGCTCAACGACAACCTCCAGAGCCTCATCGACAGGTACCTCACCGACAACCCTGTCATCAAGAAATACGCCCAGCCTTCGGACGATTCTGATTCGGGCAACACCAAGGGGAACTGGCAGGTCCCAGTCCGCCGGCATAACGA
>DATGVR010000121.1:0-38165 GCA_035300255.1 Nitrososphaerales archaeon | reverse complement strand
GTTGAACGTCTGGTAGAGGTAGTTCGTCTTCGAAGGCCACTCGGCCGCCAAGGTGTCGATCACCTTCGTCACAGGGGTCACTCCTAGGTGAATACGAGACTCCCTTACCCTGTCCTCCCCGACGCCGAGAAGGGCTCCCAGTTGCTTGTCAGAAAAACCGAGTTTCTTCGCCTTTGAAATCAAGCTCCGGGTTGGGATGGACCCCGGGGGCTCGGATTCCAGACTTCCGTGGAAGTCCACCACGTTCTTGAGTTTGCGGATGAACCACATGTCGACCTCGCTTCTTGAACCAACCTCGTCGGGGTCAACCCCTGCTCGCAATGCCTCCGCCAGGTCGAACAAGACCGTGTCTGTTGGATGCTCCAGTCTCCTAAGAGCCTCGGGCCGGGCGGGCGGGGTCGCCCCTGTTCTGATGATCCCGTCGAACTGGGGATTCGCCATCCGCGCAGCCTTCTGAATGGCTTCCTCGAAGCCCCGGCCTATGGCCATTACCTCCCCGATGGACTTCATGGAGGTGCCTATGGTTCGTGATGCGCCATCGAACTTTACCGTGTCCCACCGCGGCATCTTCACTACCAAGTAGTCCAGGGATGGCTCGAAAAGGGCCGTGGTTATCCCTGAGACCTTGTTTTTCAGTTCTGTCAGCTTGTATCCGAGAGCGAGCTTCGTCGCAATGTAAGCCAGGGGGTACCCCGTCGCTTTGGAAGCGAGGGCGGAAGACCTTGACAGCCTGGCGTTGATTTCGATGGCCGCATACCTATCAGACCCTGGGTGGAGCGCGAACTGTATGTTGCACTCTCCGATGATTCCACAAGTCTTTGCCGCTACAAGGGAAGCTGTCCGAAGCATGTGGTATTCGGAGTTTGTAAGGGTCTGGGAAGGGGCTACCACAATGTTGTCCCCAGTGTGGACCCTCATCCCCAACATGTTCTCCATGTTGCAGATAATCACGCTGTTGCCTTCACGGTCCCGCATGATTTCGTACTCTATCTGTTTCCAGCCACCCAGATACTCTTCGACAAGGACCTGGTGCGCGATTGAACTGCTCAGCCCGCGCTCGATGATTTGTTCGAGTTCGTCCAGGTTCCTGGCGACACCTCCTCCTTTCCCTCCTAGGGTGTAGGCAACCCTGATTATGACTGGGAATCCAAGCAATTTTGCAGCGCGCCGTCCCTCGACGAACGAGTATACTGCGACGCTCCGGGGGACAGGGATACCAGCGCCTATCATTGTCTTCTTGAACAGGTCCCTGTCCTCTGTAAGTTGGATTCCGCGGATTGGGGTGCCCAGGACGCGCAGTCCGTACTTCTCTAGGACCCCTTTTTGCGCGAGTTCGATGCCGCAATTCAGGGCTGTCTGACCCCCGAAACCAAGGAGGATTCCGTCGGGCCGCTCTTCTTCAATCACTTTGGTCACGGATGCGAGAGTGATTGGGACGAAATGGATGCGTTCTGAGAACTGGGAGCTGGTCTGAATGGTGGCGATGTTCGGGTTGACAAGGACCGAGTCCACCCCCTCCTCCTTCAGGGCCTTCAGGCACTGGCTGCCGGAGTAGTCGAACTTGCGGCTGGTTCTACCAGCTTTCGCCTGCTTCTCCGACTTTGATCGCGCCGCTGCCTATGACGAGGACTTTGTTCACGCCCTCAAGCTTCGAAACTCTCACCTCTTTGGCGCTTTCCCACAGTGGCGTCTGCGAACTTATCGAAGACGAACATCGTATCGTAGGGCCCCGGGGTGGCTTCGGGATGGAACTGCACCGCCATACAAGGCCTGTTCTTGTGGAAGACCCCTTCAATCGTCCGGTCATCGGCGTTGATGAACCAAGGTTTCAGTTCGGTCCCGATCAGAGATTTCTCGTAGATGGCGTAGCCGTGGTTTTGGCTGGTAACATAACCGTGCTTGTTCGTCAGGTCAATGCAAGGCTTGTTCTGCCCTCGGTGCCCGTACTTCAGCTTGAATGTCTTCGCACCCTGGGACATACCCACGATCTGCTCCCCGAGGCAGACTCCCAGGAGTGGGACTTCTGAATCTACAAGCGAAGCGACGCATCGCGCAGTGTCCGTCAGAAGCTGTGGGTCGCCAGGCCCGTTGCACACCACGACCCCCACAGGGTCATGCTTCATGACTGAGGAGTAGCTAGCGTCGTAGGGGAGGCGCACTACCTGGAACCCCCTCTTGAGCAGGTTTCTGATTATGCCATACTTTGTTCCGCAGTCGAGCAGAACTACTCGTCTTTCAGAGTCGCCGTGAATGATAGGCTGGGATATCGAGACCCCTGCTACGAAATTCTGCGAAGAATACGCCTGCATTGTTCTAAGGAGCTCCACAAGGTGCTCACTGCCACGAGCCTCGCGGCCCGTGGCCAATACCCCCATCATCACTCCCGATTCCCTTAGCTTGGTGACCAGGGCCCTCGTGTCGACCCCCTCGATTCCAGGAATGCCCTCGGACTCAATCCATTCTGAGAGGGTCCTCCTCGACGCCCAGTGGCTGGGGATTTCACAGGCCTCTTGAACGACGATCCCCTTGACCTTGATTCTGTCTGACTCGAAGAACCTCGGGAGGCCGAACTCGTCGCGTTCTTCGTAGCTCGGGACACCGTAGTTCCCGATAAGGGGGTAGGTAAAGCAAAGGATTTGTCCGGCGTATGACGGATCCGTCATTGACTCCGGGTAACCGACCATTCCTGTGTTGAAGACAACTTCGCCTATGATGTCAGCTTCGGCGCCAAAACTAGTACCAAAGAAAAGAGAGCCATCCTCGAGCATCAGCACCGCTTCTTTGCTCGTTCTGGGCACTCTAAGAAGAAAAAGCTCGCCCAAAGCGGATTTAAGGGTTTGGAAACTCAACGGTTTCGACTAACTTTCAAAAGGCACTCCGAAAGGGTAGGTGTCCAGATGGAAGGAACCTCCGATTTCCTCGGCAGGGACGTCGTGAGTATTCGCGACTTCAAGAGAGACCAACTGGAAGTCCTTTTCCAGGCCGTTCAGGAATTAGAAGAGAATCCTCGGAGCTTAGATGGGCAGCTGAGGGGGAAACTCGTGGTGCTGCTCTTTTTCGAGCCTTCCACGCGGACCTATTCGACCTTCCATATCGCTGCGGAGAACCTAGGGATGAAGGTCTCAGGGTTCTCGAACCCAGCCGGCTCGTCGGTCTCAAAAGGAGAAACTCTCCACGACACCATCCGCATGTTTGAAGAGTACGGGGCGGACTTGTTCGTCATACGCCACACGATGCAAGGGTCAACCAGGTTCGCTGCAGAAATTACGGAAGTACCTGTCATAAACGCTGGAGACGGAAGCAGAGAACACCCCACCCAGGCAATGGTTGACCTCTACGCAATCAGGAAGTCGTTCGGAAAGATAGATGGTTTGAAGATCGGGATTCTGGGAGATTTGAAGTATGGAAGGACCGCCTCCTCGCTCGCTTACGCCCTCGCCAACTATGATGTCGACTTGACATTCATCGCCCCAGACTCGCTGAAGATGAGGGCGGAGGTGCAGCAGTTCCTTGAGCGCAGAGGGGCAAGGTCAGAGTCTGTGACGGACCTCAAAGGCGTGGTAGGTGACTTGGACGTCCTCTATGTCACGAGAATCCAAAAGGAGAGGATCCCTGACCCCACCGAATTCGAGAAGGTGAAGGGTCTATACCAGGTGAACCTTGAAGCACTGGCAAGAGCAAAACCATCCCTCAAAGTCCTCCACCCGCTCCCTAGGGTTGACGAGCTATCATCTGAAATCGACACGACCAACTACGCCAACTACTTCGTTCAGGCAGCCGCGGGCCTGCCCCTCCGTATGGCCCTGATGACCACTATCCTTGGAGGTGCGAGCTAGACGGACTCGAAGGAGGTCGGAGAGAGGATGCTTGTAAACAAGATCGAAGAAGGGACCGTGATAGACCACATCCCAGATTGGAAAGCTGAAACCGTTGCAAAGGTCCTGCGACTGGACAAGCTCAAGAGAATGCAGGCTGATGTCTCGGTAGCCATTCTTCAGAACGTGAACAGCAAGAGCCTGGGGCGGAAGGATATTGTGAAAGTGGACAAATGGCAGATAGATGAAAAGGACGCTGACATACTTTCCCTGGTATTTCCTGGGATAACGATCAACTACGTGAACGAACGGCAGGTGTCGAAATACAAACCCAAGGTCCCGGATGTGATCGAAGGGAGGATCAGGTGTCCCGAGGTATTGTGTATATCAAACGCTGAGAGGGAGCCTGTGGTATCAAAGTTCGCGGCGCTGAAAAAAGAAAGGGCATTGCAATGCCAATATTGTGATACTGTGATAGGGTTCGACGCGGTCCCGGACCACTTGAGATGAACCAGTAACTTCGTCAGCCCGCTGAACTTATTTCGAACAGAGGCAAAGACCGCCGCTGGCCGTCAACATTTCACGAGAGAAAGGATATAATGAAAGTTAGGGAATCGGCCTCGATTTGACCAGGGAAATTGAAAACTACGTTTCCCTGGGCCAAGCTCAAGAGTTCATGAAAAAGCTCACCCGGGGGCAAGGAACGACAGAAACGGTTGACGTGAGGGAAGCTTACGGCCGCGTCGCGGCGGAAGACATCCTTTCTCCCGTGGATGTTCCGGACAGGCCAAGGTCTCACATGGATGGATACGCTATTGCGGCGTCCGACATTAGGGGAGCGTCGGCGCGTTCTCTTCGAGTTCTTCGGCTTAAGGGGGGAGTAAGTTCAGGCAGGCAAGTTGAGCATCTGCGGTCCGGGGAAACGATGTGGGTCGCTACAGGAGAATATCTCCCCTTGGGAGCTGATTCCGTCGCACCCGTCGAAGAGACCAAGAGGGTAGGCCAAAAGGTCGTCTTCAAGATCGAGCGGAAGAGGGGAGATTACTGCTACGCAGCAGGCTCGGATGTGGTGAAGGGGTACCGAGTAATCAAGGCAGGGAGCACGATTCGCGCACAAGACATCGGCATGTTGATCGTTCTCGGAGCAAAAAGTCTGGTGGTGTGCTCGAGGCCAAGAATCGCTATGCTCGCCACCGGGAGCGAATTGACTTCGGCGATGGAAGGGAACGACTCGTCCAAGGTACGGGAGAGCCACCTGCCGATATTCGAGAATCTGATCAGAGAAAACGGAGGAGAACCGTTCATCATCGGGATAGTACCGGATGATGTCGAAAGGATAGCCTCGGCCCTTGAGCATGGCCTGCAAAAATCGCAGATGGTGTTGACCCTTGGAGGGACTTCGCTGGGCGAGCGAGACCTGGTGGAAAAGGCCCTACGGCGGGTCGACAAGAGAAGCCGGATTATACATGGGATGAGAATGGACAGGGGGAGGGTCTCAGGCGTTGCAAAAGTGAAGGGGAAGCCCGTCCTAATGCTCCCCGGACCGGTCCAGGCCGCGATGAATGCATTCGTCCTCCTTGGAATCCCTTCAATCTGGCGGCTATCGGGCAAGAAGTCCTTTCCCGATGGGTTGATCGCTACCCTCAAGAACGACTGGGAGGCCAGAAAACGGTTCGAAGGCTTCACGAAGGTGGTTTACGTCCGATTGGTCAGAGGAAGAAAGGGATTCGAAGCTCATCCAGTGTTGAGGGATACGGAGGCTATGAGCGTCCTCACAGACTCCACCGGGTATATTGTAGTCCCGGAGCGGACGACCAGTCTGCGAGCCGGAACTCAAGTTTCGGTCAAGCTCCTGCCGGGGTTTTCGTACGTAAGGGGCCGATTCCTGAACGAGGGGTAGGCTTTCAGCTCTTCATCATCGTAAGCAAATGATCGTAGTCTCTCTCGTTATCAATGTCGAACACGACTCCCAGGTCGTCCACTTTGACCTTTACGATATTCTCTTCCATCCGTGCTATCACCCTCTTTGCCCCCTCGTCCCCGACCACCTTCCTTAATTCTGGGAAAAGGCTCTTGTCGAAGAGCACCGGGTTCCCTCGCCGCCTGCCGTAGAAGGGAGCGACGATAGGGCCGTGGGTTTCTGAGTATTTTCTGACGATGGAATCTATCGTGTTTACCGAGAGGAGAGGTTGGTCGCCGAGGGCGACGATAACTGCCGAAGCCTCAGGGTTGATCGCCTCTATCCCAATCTTCAGAGAGGTCCCGAGGCCCAGCTCGAATCCATAGTTCACGACCACCCGCGCAGTCCCGAACTCCGAGTTGGCCAGAATCTCGTCCGCCCGAAATCCAAGGACGACAACGACCTCGTCGACACTCGCTCCAAGGAATCGATGAACGACTGTTTCCAGGAGGTTCATCTTACCGACATTCAGGAGCTGCTTGAGTTCTCCGAAACGTGCCGAACGTCCTGCCGCAAGTACGACCGCCGAAATCAAAGGTTGTATTCGTCTCAACGTCCGAAGAAGGATAAATAAGTGCGAAAGCCCAGAATCAGGACATGGGACAGAAGGAGTACGCGGGCGTGGTAAGCGGCCTGATAGCTCACCGGGAGCCATTTGTCCTGGCTACCGTGGTGAGGATTGAAGGGTCGAGTCTTGGAAAGCCAGGATTCAAAACCGTCATCTCAGGGAATGGCCAGACTTTGTACGGCTCGCTGGGCGGGTCCTGCCCTGAATCTGCAATCGCCAATGCAGCCCAGAAGGCGCTCCGGACTGGTACCCCGAACATGGTCAAAGTCTTCTTGGAAAACGTGGAGAATTCAGTCAACGCGACGATCGTCAGCCAATCAGAGGACGAGGTCCATGTGGAGACGAACTGCGGTGGCATGATGGAGGTGTACGTCGAACCCTATCTACCGCAGCAGAGACTCTTCCTAATTGGTCAAGGCGGGAAGGACGACGTCGAGAACGCGCTCATCAAGTTTGGGAAGGCCCTCGATTTCGAAGTGATAGTGATAGACCATGCGCCCCTCCTAACGGAAGAACCCGACGTTTTGATCAAAGACCTTGACTATGACTTGGAAAAGCTCGACGTGGTCGACAGCGACTCAATCGTCGTCTTGACCAAGGGGGAACGCGACTTCGAAGTCTTGGAGGCGCTGTCCAAATTCAAGCCTAGATTCATCGGCCTTGTTGCGAGCAGACAAAGGGCACTAGAGGACGCAGAAGGCCTGAAGAGAAAAGGCGTGCCAGAAAATTTCGTCGAATCCATCCGGGCTCCGGTCGGGGCCGACATTGGTGCAGTCACGCCTGTCGAAATTGCGCTGAGCATAATTTCAGACATAGTCGCAACGAACCACGGCAAGAACCTACCTCAGAAACGTCAGAATGAGAAGCCACCAGTGGCCTCGCAGAAGTAGACTAGCTCTCAATCGTGGATTCTTCCACCCAGACCCGAGCTCCTCCCTTTAGTGTCTCGTGCTTCCAGATAGGCAGAGATTTCTTTATGCGGTCGATGGCGAATCTCGCCGCTTCGAAAGCTTCGGCCCTGTGGACCGCAGAAACGGCAACAGCGACGCTTACTTCGCCGACCTTGAGAGTGCCCTCTCGATGGACGAGCGTTACCTCCTTGACCGGCCACCTCTTTCGGACCTCCTTCGAGAGCTCCTCAATCCTGCGCTCTGCCATCTCCTTGTATGCCTCGTAATCAACGGCGCTGACCGCTTTCCCCCTGTTGGCATTCCTCACCGTCCCGATGAAAAGTACCACGCCGCCAGCAGAGTCGTCCAAAACAGATTCGAGGACCTTGGTTGGGTCGATGGGCTTTCTCGTTATTCCGGATTTCATTGGGGTCCTCAGCCGCCAGCCACTGGGGGAAGGAGAGCAACTCTGTCTCCGTCCCGAAGAGAGACATTTTCCGAAGTGATTTCTTCGTTGACTGCTATCTTGACCACCTTCTCGATGGTTTTTAGACCAGGATGAAGCGAGAGCGCTCTGGAGAATGCCTCGGCTACCTTTGGATTTCCGGATAGTTCCAAGCGCTCACTCGGCTTCCCCGCAGCCTCGCGTGCTTGGGCAAAGTAGACCATCGTGATCAAGGGCATCGGTTTAGCCCCCTATCGCGTTCATGTTGCGAGGCTTTCCCCAGCCTTCCTTTATCCACGGCATGTAACCCACTCCATCGGGTTTCCTCCAGACGGCCGCAGTGATTAGTTTCGCGAGATCAGCGTCGGAACCGCCCCTTCTAACAGTCGGCTTGAGGTCGTGATATTCGGTGTCAAAGAGGCATGAGAGGAGCTTCCCGTCCGATGTGAGCCTGAGCCTGTCGCAATCATCGCAGAAGGGCGCACTCATGGGAGTGATTACACCAAGTTTTCCTTTGCCATCTTCGAACTCCCAAACAGACGCGGTGTCCCCCTTGCTCCTACCCTTGGAAACCAGGGGAAACTTGGAGGAGACGATCTCGAGTATCTCCTCTCCGGTAACTATCTTGTCCTGACTCCAGATTCCTAACCCGTCGAGGGGCATGAATTCGATGAATCGGATGGAGATGTTTCTCTCCCGTGCAAATTCGACCAGGTTGAGTATCTCATCATCGTTGTAGCCGCGAATTGCTACGCTGTTAATCTTTAGGGGAGCGACACCTACTCGGACGGCCTCCGAGATTCCCTCAAGGACTCTCGGTAGAGCATTTAGACCTGAGATTTTCGCGAAGCGGTCCTCCCTTAGGCTGTGCAGACTTACGGTGGCTCCTCGAAGTCCAGCAGCCTTCAGGGCCCGAGCTTTGTCGGCAAGGAACCAACCGTTGGTTGTGAGGTCCACCGATTCCAGGCCTTCAATCCTGGCAAGTCTGGCGATTAGGCTCTCCACCCCCTTCCTGAGAAGCGGTTCCCCGCCTGTAACGCGAACCCTAGTTATTCCAAGGGAGACAAGGACTCTTGTTATACGTTCTATCTCTTCAAAGGAGAGAATGTCTTCCCTTGGAAGCCATCTGATGGATTCTTTGTCAGGCATGCAGAAGAGGCAGGCGAAATTGCATCTGTCAGTTACAGAGATTCTGAGTTTCCCGGCTACCCTCCCCTTCTTGTCCACTAGCTCTCGCGGAGGTGCCAGGGACTGTTCAGAAACCAACTTATGAGAATTGACCATCTGCGAGTAAAAAAGGTTCCTTCCAGTCTCTTTGGGTAACCTCATATCCCAGCGGAAGTGGCGTGGATAGCGTGAGATACAGGCAGGTAGATATTTCCGGAAAGACCTCTTCGTCAAGGACTGCCACAGCCTCGGGGCGAATTCTGCTTAAGCGCAAGACCGTCGGACTCATCCGTGAGGGAAGAGTAGAGAAGGGCGACCCGCTTTCCCTCGCCGAGATCACTGGAACCCTGGCAACGAAGTTGACCCCTCAACTCGTGGTGCTCTGCCACCCGCTGAAAATCGACAGCACGAAGGTCGAGGCTTCGCTCGAGCCGAGTGGGGTCCGGGTGGTGGTGACCGTGTCGGCGACTGAGAAGACGGGGGTCGAGATGGAAGCACTGACTGCGGTCGTTGTTGCTCTTCTGAACGTGTGGGACGTCGTCAAGCCATACGAGAAGGACGCGCGAGGACAGTATCCCACGACTCGGATAGAGGGCGTCAGAGTGCTGAGGAAGGCGAAGTGAAGAAGTCGCACGAGGCGCACAGGTCCAGGAGCAAGCGCATCCTCTCGTTTTTCATAACTACCGTCAGCTCGAGCAGGTTTGCCAAGATGAGGGACGGGTCAACTTACAGCGATGAATCCGGAGACCTAGCCGAGCGACTAATCCGGGAGAAATCCCACAAAGTACTAAGCAGGAGTCTCATTGCCGACGACCCGAGAATGTTGCGTTCGGCCGTGAACGGCTTCCTTCGAAGCAGGGCCGACGTGTTGGTGATGACCGGGGGGACGGGAGTGTCGCCGACGGACGTAACGGTAGAGACGGTGTTCCCGTTCTTCGAGAAAGAGCTCGTGGGCTTTGGAGAGTTGCTAAGGAGTCTCAGCTTCAAGAGGGTAGGGAGTGCAGCCATGATGACGCGATCTACCGCGGGGACGGCCAGGGGGAAACTCATCCTGTGCCTCCCGGGGTCCCCCGACGGGGTGGAGACCGCCTTGCAAAATTTCATGTCAGAATTTCCTCACGTCATCGCTGTGGCGAGAGGGACCTGAGACTTCAGGAACAAGGCGGTGAGCCGCGGTGAGCGAAGAAGACCAAGCTGTCAAACCCGAGGACCGACTCGCCAATCGTTCGGAATTGTTTTGGAGCTGGCCGGGAGGAACTAGTCAATGGAAAACGACCTCGTAATCGAGGGGACGGTCGTGAGGCAACAGGGGCTCGAATCCCTCGAGGTGGGAGTCAGCGAAGGGAAGATCTCCGAGGTCAAGAAGCAAGGAGTCAGGGGCGCACGAAGAATCCGAGCTGGGAGGTCCCTCATATTCCCAGGGTTCATCGACATCCACGTCCATTTGAGAGAGCCTGGCTGGGAGTACAAGGAGGATTTCAGGACAGGGTCCCTGGCGGCCCTGCACGGAGGGGTCACGACTGTGGTCGACATGCCGAACAACCCCATTCCGACGACAACGCTACCTGCATTGGATGAAAAAAAGAGGCTTGCTGAAGCAAAAGCGCTAGTCGATGTCAGGTTCTATGGCGGGGTAATTGGAGCCAAGCAAGAGGGCCTGGAGAAGATGGCTGAGGGAGTTGCCGGGTACAAGCTCTTTCTTGCGAGAACAACGGGTGCTGATGTGTTTCCTGAATCCCAACTGGGCTTGGCCTTCGAGGAGATAGCCAAGACGGGGAGGCCTGTCAGCCTGCACTGCGAGGAGCAGTCCGTGATAGACAGAATGCAGAACGAGCTTCAAGGGGTATCAAGACCGGACATTCACTGCGACCTGAGGCCACCCGAGGCAGAAGTTGAGTCCGTCAAGAAAGTTGTTGCGGCCTTGTCAAGGGTGGGAGACCTGGATGCGAACGTTTGTCATACCTCCGCGGGAGAGTCAGTTTCGATTGTGAGGAAGGCGAGGGCGTCCGGGACGCGGCTCCACTGCGAGGCAGCACTCCATCATCTCTACTACAACCGGACGGCCATGCTGGAGAACAGAATGATGAAGACGAACCCACCGCTTAGATCGGAAGAAGACAGGAAGGCCCTAATGGGTGGCTTGGTCGATGGTACCGTCTCGTTCTTGGTGACTGACCACGCGCCTCACACTTTGGATGAAAAGACATCCCAGGGCTTGAGCGGAGTACCCGGGCTAGACGACTATGGCCACGTCGTATCCTGGCTGACAAGGGTCCAGGATGTCGACCCGGTCGTGATCGCCAAGGTGACATCCTCAAACCCGGCCAAATTTGCAAATTTAGGTGATAGGGGCGAGATTTCACCAGGAAAGAGGGCCGACTTCACCATCCTGGATTTGAGTTCCCCCGAGAAGGTGGAGCCAGAGGGCGTCCTGAGCAAATGCGGGTGGTCCCCCTACGAAGGGAAGGAATTCCCTGGAAGAGTGAGGTGGACCATAAGGAGAGGCGAGCCAATGTTGGACGACTACGAACTAGCCACGTAGGCCAGGCTGCAGGCGTGCCTTCCACGGGAGCCGGAGAGCTCGTCGCAGCTGTGAACATCTTTGGCGTCTTCCCGATGTAGACGTTGATGATGATTAGCGCGATTATCGCCAGAATAACCAAGGCTATTGTGTAATTGAATGGAATGAAGTCGAAGAGTGAGAGGGAGGCCAACACAATCCCCCAGCCTGAATAATAGCTCCGGTCTTTCCTTTCGACTATTACGAACGCCGACAGAAGGGTCCAGAGACCACAAAGGAGGAGTATCAATGAGGCCAATCCCCTGAGGTCGACTATATTGAGCAGATATACAACTACGGAGAAAAGAATTGCAATTAAGGTCCCGATGCCCCAACCAGCCTTCAAGCCTAAGCCCCTGCGACTCCCATCGGCCGGTTCGATATTAAGCAGTCGGCATGCGTTCGTCATCAGGAAGGCCTGGGACAAGATGCGGGCCAAACTTATCCTCGTATGCGTGCGCAAGACGCAGGATTCCGGCTTCGTCGAATAGCCTCCCAACGATTTGGACTCCGACCGGGAGGCCCCCGACAAAGCCTGAGGGAATCGATAGTGTGGGGAAACCCAGATAGTTGAAGGGCAAGGTCAGCCGGTTGAGTGCCGAATAGACCTCTACCTCCTTCCCTTTGATGGTCACTCTCGGCTGGCCCATAGATGGGGCGGGAATGCATGTGCTCGGAAGGGCAAGAAAATCGAACTTCTTCATTGAATCTGTAAATCGTTCAATGGTAGAAGGCCTCGCGTTCAGCGCGTTCACATAATCAACTGCACGCACATCCTTGCCCAGCTCCATCAGTTTCCTCACGTCTTCACCGTACAGCTCGGGAGAACTCTCCAGCCAACCGAGGTGGAATGCCGTGGCTTCTGCCCGCCGAATCAAGAGCCATCTGTCATAGATTTGATCCATGCCTTCAAGATCTACATCTTGCGACGTGCAACCGATCTCCCCCAACTTCGAGATGAAATTGCTGAAGTTCTCTTCCACTCTCGGATCTATCATCTCGCGGGCGTAACTTCGAATTACGCCCATGCGCGCCCCCCGAAACGGAAGAGACAGGCTGTTGATGTAGTCGGTTCCCTGGGTATCGACCGTGGTCACGTCATCTTTATCGTGCCCGGCGATGACCTGCAGGGTTGCAGCGGCGTCCCAGGCGTTGGACGAGAGGACGCCCACAGTGTCGAGCGAAGCCGCGAGTGGGATCACGCCCAGCCTGCTCACTCTGCCATAAGTTGGTTTGAGGCCGAGGACGCCACAGAGGGCGGCAGGGATTCTGACCGAGCCGGCGGTGTCTGTCCCTATGCCGATAGTAGCCAACCTTGCAGCGACAGCTGCTGCTGAGCCCCCGCTGGATCCGCCCGCAACTCGAGTCACGTCCCAAGGGTTCCTAACTGAGCCATAGTGAGGGTTCTCACTTGTTACTCCGGCTGCGAACTCATGCAGGTTTGTTGTCCCGACGATTACTGCCCCGGCTTCCTTCAATCTCTTCACGACGGGGGCGTCGTAGGTAGCGACGTTGTTAGCGAGAATCTTGGAGCCTGCGGTACACCTAACTCCCTCGATGTATATGATGTCCTTGATCGCAACTGGGATGCCGTCGAGAGGGCCCAACGGGTTTCCGGCCTTGAACCTCTGTTCGGAGAGGGCCGCGGCTTTCATGGCGGAGTCGGCGAGGATTGTGATGAAGCAGTTCAGTTTCGGGTTGAGCTGCTCAATTCTCCTGAGGTATTCCTTTGTCACGTCGACAGGGAGGGTTGACCCGGCACTGTACGCTTCGGCCAGTTCCTTAATGGTGCTTGGACTGGGCGCAGGATGGGAGGAAACCAAAGGGGTCAGCCTAGTGCCAATGGTAGTAGTCAGGATGGCCCCAGTCGGCCTCGACAGGGTCTTCTCGAGAGAAACTCTTCAGATGCAAGCCTTTGTGTTTCTTGGGCTCACATCCAAAGTAGACGCCGTTCGGCGCGTATCCGTCCTGAAGGCTTTCAGGCATCGAGCTCTGCTCATCCCCTTTGGGATGTCTTGAGTCTTGCTGACACTAATCCAGGCCCTTGCGAAGACCCGCCCCCGTATCCGGAAGAATTTTACCCACGTGGACACCGCCCCCCGCCATAATATGGCGGACCTGAGTGACGAGCAAGCAGTATTGTTGGATGTCGGAGTAGGACCTTCGGGCCCTTTCATGATTGACGCGAACCTTGTCGTAACCGGGAGGACGTGTGTCTTGGGAAGCAGCGGAAGTGGCAAGAGTTATGCTGTCGGCGTGCTATGTGAAGAGCTCTGTCGGCATCAAGTTCCCTTCGCGATTGTGGACACTGAGGGAGAACACATAGGCCTGAAGGAGAAGTTCGAAACCATCTGGGTCGGTGAAGAGCAAGAGAGCGACTTGTCGTGGGGGAACCTTGACCTCGAAGACTTGGCCCGACAGGCTCCTGACATTCCGCCTTTGATTCTCGACGTCTCGGACCTTTCGGACCCGAAGGAGAAGGTTGCGTCTTTCATCGGGGCTCTCTATTCAACACTCACGGAAAGGAAGACGCCGTACCTCGTGGTAGTGGAGGAAGCTGACAAGTTCGTCCCTCAGTACGGTCAGAGGGTCCCAATATTCGCAGAGGTGGCGAGGAGGGGGAGAAAGAGAGGGATGGGACTCATGATTTGCTCTCAGAGACCCTCATTGGTGGACAAGAACGTCTTGAGCCAGTGCGGAAACCAACTTATCGGCAAGCTGATAATTCAGAACGACCTTCAGTCGGTCGCACAATTCTTCCCGGGGAAGGGTCTCCCGAAGGAACTCACCGCCCTGAAGGCGGGGCAGTTCTTCACCATGGGGGGTTTCTCACCAATCCCGACGATGGTTACGGTAAAAACGCGGATAACCAAGCCGAGAGGAGTGACCCCACCGCTCGCTAGAAGGGTAGTCAAGAAATACGTAGGTCCGATGAACACCAAAGTGATCACCATGGAGGCAGAGAGCGATATGACCTCGAGACCCCAGGGGAAGGTGGCCCTTGGCCTCGTTCCGTCAGTCAAACTAGAAGACATCCCGACAATGGTCAGGCGCGAACGGAGTTTCGGAATATTCGGGCCCAGGGAGACAGTGACGGGTGTCGACGCCCAGTTCAGGACCCTAATTCAGCTCGGGGTCAAGATTAGGCGTGGGCTCCTGAAGAGGAGGTTTGAGACTGTGTACGCATACCTCGATGGTGCGACTGGGAAGGAGGTGTCCATCAACAAAGGTCTGGAAGTCATCAGGGGGTTTGAGAAGCTCCTCGGATTGACTACGCTCCAGGTCGAGGTCCTAAGGGAGACAAAGCCCGACAGCGACACCAGCGCCCTCGATGTGGCCAGCAGTCTAGGCGAATCAAAGTCCACCGTTTCGAGGGTATTGAACTTCTTGAATGAGAAGAGGCTGGTTAGGAGCATCGAGGTCAGGAAAAGGAAGCTGTACCGACGCCTGACAGACCTCCCAGGGGAGCCTTCTGAATTCACTCCGCTCGAGCTTTCAGAAATCGACCTCGGGAAAGCCAGAGTCATCCAGCCGAAGATAAGCGAGGCAGATGTAAGAGACGCAGTCAAGGGACTCTGGGAGGGTGCAGACATCGACAGCTTTGAATCATTCCTATACCCCATATACAAGGCCGAACTTGTCGTCCGCAGGAAGCACAGACAAGTGCTCGTGGACGGGAGAAGCGGGAGAGAACTAACGTTTTAGGCGGCGAGCCAGGGGAAAAATCAAGAGAGCGCCGGGGGTAGGATTCGAACCCACGCGACCCGAAGGTCACGGGCTCTCCTTGATAGACTCAAGGCCCGCGCATTAACCACTCTGCCACCCCGGCGCCGAGATGACTCGACCGAGTTGTCTTCTTATCCTTTCGTTGAAGCAAATTCAGGAAGCTGGAAGACCGTGCCCTCCCGATGATCCGCCGCTTCTTTTGACATGCTGATGAATCTGTCGACCGGGAAGGAATGGTTTTCAGGTGGGAATGTCGCGCCAGCCCAGATGGATTTCAGAATCCGCCCTGCCAGAGCCGAGGACAAGGGGCCATTGATGAGTTTCATCAAAGACGTCTGGGGCGGCCACGACTACATTCCAGAGGTATGGGACGATTGGCTGGGAGACCCCGCAGGTAAGATGTTCGTCGTGGAAGTGGGGGGCGTGCCAGTGGGAATGAACCACTTGAAGTTCCTCGAAGACGGCTCAGCTTGGTTTGAAGGAGTCAGAGTCCATCCAGACTACCGCGGCAGAGGTCTGGCCTCAATGCTCGGAGAGAATTCGATGAAAATCGCCAGGGATAGGGGGGTTGATATCTTCAGGCTGACAAGCGGGTCGCACAATAAGACAGCCCACAGGCAGATCGCGAGAATCAAGTTCACCGAGGTGGCGCGCTTCAGCGCCTATGAACCTGTGGAGAAAATGCGGCCTAGGCCAACCAATGACAATCTCAAAGTCTCAGTCGAGGAATTCACAACGGTCATGAATCAGATTGGAAGGACTAAGGAGTACCGACTCGGTAAAGGAGTATTCTGGCATAACTGGACGGCTACTTCAATGTCGCCCAAGGTCGTGAGAGACTTGCTAGCCGAGGGTGCGGTGTGGCGTGGCGGCGAGGCTTTCGCGGTTGTGCGTGAGGGGGGCGAAGGCGGCGAAAGGTGGGAGGAAGTGTGTTTCTTAGGCGGACCGGAAGAGGATGCATTGAATCTCGTGAGGTCCCAGGTGGGCGGGAATTCCCGGATAGCCAAGCGGTGGGTGTTCCTCCCTCAGAAATCTCCGCTCATTCACAAATTGAGGGCGGAAGGCTTTGTGAGGGATTTCTCCATGATACTGTTCGAACGGAGGGCCGCCAACGGTTAAAACGAGCGCACCTCCGAGCGGGAGCATGAATCAGAAGGAGACCAAGGTCGCGGTCCTGGGGGCAGGCTTGATGGGGCACGGAATCGCGCAGGTGGCCTCCCAGGTTGGGAGCTTCGATGTGTCTATGCTCGACGTGGATCAGAGGTTTGTTGACCGCGGGATGCAAATGGTAAGGGAAAGTGTCGCAAAGTTCGTCGCGAAGGGGAAACTCACCAAGGATCAAGGGAATGAGGCCATCTCAAGGATTCATCCTACAACTGACCTTGCCGAAGCAGTCCAAGGCGCACAGCTGATAATCGAAGCCGCCACCGAAGACCCAAAGCTCAAACTTGAGCTATACCAGCGAGTGTCGAAGCTCGCTGACGACAACGCCGTCATCGCGTCGAACACTTCGTCCATTAGCATAACCCTCTTGGCGTCGGCTACGAAGGTTCCTGAGAATGTGTGCGGAATGCACTTCTTCAACCCCCCTCAACTAATGCCCCTAGTCGAAGTGATCAGGGGAAAGAAGACCTCCGACAAGACTGTCGAGAGTGTCAGGGAAGCGTCTTCGAAGATGGGAAAGGAAACTGTCCTGTGCAAAAAGGATTCTCCCGGATTCATTGTAAACAGAATCCTCGTCCCGGCGCTCAATGAAGCGATATTCCTTGTTCAGGAAGGAGTGGCAGACCCCGAGGACATTGACAAGGCCGTAAAGCTTGGCTTGAATTGGCCGATGGGTCCGTTGCAGCTCCTTGACTACGTGGGGCTCGACACAACATTCAACATCACACAGGTGTTCATGCAGGAGTTCCAGGACTCGAAATTCCGGCCTAGCCCATTGCTTCGAGAGATGGTGCGCGCCGGGATGCTGGGGAGGAAGAGCGGCAAGGGGTTTTACGAATGGGACTCTCCGGGCTCCACTAAGACGAAATAAGCTTCTGCTTCAATCCGGCTGAGAAGGGGACGGTCTTCCCGCGATTGTCGGTGAGGGCGTGGATTGTGTGCCCAGTGCAGAGGAGCTTTTTCTCCGGAATCTTGTAGATTTCGTTCTCGAACCTAATGCTGCTGTTGCCAATGGTGGAGATTCTCGTCTTGACCATGACCTCGTCATCAAAGCGGGCTGAGGCGCGATAGTCGGCGTGTGCCTGGACCACAGGGAACTCAAGCTCGTGTTTAACCCATTCCGAGTATCCAAAGCCTATGTCTCTTAGGAGGCTTACTCTCCCTACTTCCATCCAAACAAAGAACTTGGCGTAATACACGACCCCCATTGTGTCGGTCTCTTCGTAGCGGACCCGCAGTTTTTGCTCATGCCAACTTCCCATGGCCGACTCCGCGGAATCTCGATTCTTTAACGTGATAGGGACGCTAGGGTTATTACAATCTCAACTTGGCCACCGAGTCATGAACTACGAAACCATTGCAGTTTCGAAGGATGGCATGGTGGGAGTGATCACCCTTAATCGTCCGCAGGCAATGAACGCCCTGAGCACTACGATGGTGACGGAGCTCATTTCGGCTCTGTTGGAGTTCGAGAAAGACGACTCAATCAGATGCCTGGTAATCGCAGGGAGTGAGAGGGCGTTCTCTGCTGGAGCGGACATCAAAGAGATGGTAGAGATGACCGCCGTCCAGATGGCAATGACGGGTCACTTCTTCCCCCTGTGGGACAAGGTCGCAAGGTATCCGAAACCCATTGTTGGGGCGGTGAGCGGTTTCGTCCTCGGAGGAGGCCTTGAGTTGGCCATGAGCTTGGACGTGCTCGTGGCGTCGGAGACAACTCAACTCGGACAGCCGGAGATAGATATCGGAGTAATGCCGGGAGGAGGAGGGACCCAGAGACTGACGAGGGCCGTCGGGAAATACAAAGCGATGGAGATGGTGCTGACAGGCAAAAGGATAGGAGCAGAGGAGGCGAAGTACCTGGGCCTCGTGAGCAGGGTCGTGCCCAAGGAGGCCTATCTGGTGGAAGCGATGAAAGTCGCAAAGGAAATCGCGTCGAAGTCGCCGGTCGCGACGAGGCTGGCCAAGATGGCGGTCAACAAAGCATTCGAGATGGGCCTTGGAGACGGAATCGACTTCGAGCGGGAGCTCTTCTACCTCCTCTTCGCCTCAGAAGACGCGAAGGAGGGGATGAAGGCGTTCATGGAGAAACGGCAACCCGATTTCAAGGGGAAGTAGATGGAATACGAGACGGTAAAGACGGACCGCAATGACGGTGTCTTTTGGATTTTTCTCAACAGGCCTGATAAGCTCAACGCGTTCAACGAGCAAATGGGAGCCGATCTTTTAGAGGCCCTCAAAGAAGGTGAGAAAACGCAAGAGGTACGTTGCCTCGTCCTGACCGGTGAAGGAAGGGCGTTCTCTGTCGGTGAAGACCTGAACACAAACAAGTCCACATACGAGAGTGGAAAACCCGTCCTGCTGGGGGAAGTTCTGAAAAGGAAGTACAACCCGATTGTCCAACGAATCAGGAAGATGGACAAGCCCGTGGTGGCTGCCGTCAATGGAGTAACCGCCGGCGCTGGACTAGGCCTAGCCCTTGCGTGCGACCTGAGGGCGGCATCCGACAAGGCGACATTCCACGAGGCGTTCATCAAAGTGGGCCTCGCCCCCGACTCTGGGACCAGCTTCTGGCTGACCCGCATATTGGGACTTGGGAAGGCGATGGAGGTGGGACTCCTTGGAGAGCCCATCGATGCCGCGAGAGCGATGAGCCTCGGCCTTGTCAACTGGGTGTTCCCTGACGACGGCCTGAAGAAGGAGGCGGGAAAGATAGCCGAAAGGCTCGCCAAAGGGCCGACTAGGGCCCTCGCGCTGACGAAGAGGGCTTTGAACAGAGCAATCGTCGTGGACATGGACTCATCGCTAGAGTACGAGATCTATCTTCAGGACATAGCAGGAAGGACTCGAGACCATGTAGAAGGTGTTAGGGCCTTTTTTGACAAACGCGAGCCCAGTTTTACTGGGCAATGATTGATGTCTAATCTTTTGCAAATAAATCGAAGGCAGAATTTAGTCTGTGGGGAACTCTCGGACCTTTCTGACCGGAGAAATTACGAGCCAAAACACCGCCAAGCAAGCCAAAACGGTCATTACGCCGACAGTTTCTCGGATTCCATAGGCGTCGGCGAAGAAGCCTCCGAGCAGGCTCCCCACGGGAATAGTCCCCCAGACGATGGTCCTCATCGTCGCATTCATCCTCCCTTGAATATCTCTAGGGACCAAGGACTGCCTGTAGCTTACCTGAACCACATTGTAGACGATGACTCCGATTGTTGAGACAAATTGCACGGCGACGAAAGTCACGAAAGCAGTGGCGGGGGTGGCGAAATAGAGGAAAATAATGACGAAGCTGTAGAGGGATGCACCCGTAATGATGGCTTTTCCAACACCTAGAGACTTGGCAATCCGTGTCGCTGTCAGAGCGCCGATAACGCCTCCTGCGGCGCTCGATCCCAACGACACTCCGAATTCCAGCGGGGACATACCCAAGGTGACATAGGCGTACTTCACCAATATGACACCATAGGCATTGCCGAATAGGTTCGAAGTCCCTGTTGCAGCTGCGATCGCACGAAGCCTCGGGTCCCGAATCACGAGCGAGAGTCCTTCCCGGATATCATGGGCCACCGACTCTCGCCGGGCTGTGTTTGGCGGATCTTCAGCCCTTCTTATCCAGAGGAGTGAGAAGGAGGAAGCGAGATAGCCCAAAGTATCGCCGAGGACGGCCAAGGGTGCCGAAATCAAGGTAATCGCCGCCCCTGCCGCGGCTGGTCCCGCCCCCTGCCCTAGGGTCCGGGTTGCTTCGAGCCTGCTGTTTGCCTCAACGATCTTGGGCTTGTCAACGAGACTGGGTACGTAGGCCTGATACGATATCTCGAAGAATAGCGTCAGCACCCCCGCTATCAGAGTGACAACGTAGAGTAGGTTCATGGTCAAACCAAAGAAGACAGCGGCCAGAGGTATTGCGACGAGCGTCAGACTCCTTCCGAAGTCTGCGATTATCATGATTCGTCTGCGCCGATGCCGGTCCACCCAGACTCCTACCAAGAGTCCCAGTGTGAGGAAGGAGATTGTGTTGAGGAACCCCAGCAGACCGAGCTGGAATCCGGAGGCCTTCAGGGATATCACGGCAATGGTTCCGATGGCGAGAGGCGAAAATTGAGACCCGAGGACCGAAATTGACTGGCCTACCCAGAACTTAAGAAAGTCTGGGTCCTTCGTGAGAGGGGCGGGACTGGATATAGAGGTAAGCGCCCCGCCCTCTCCTTTGTCTTTCTGACTCAGCGCTTCTTCTCTCTCTCCACGCTCGAAGTCATGAGCTTGCGGAGTGCCTTCTCCGAGGCTATCATCTGTTCGAACTGTCTGTCTGACATAAGGGCGAGCTGCGCAAGCTCGTAGACCTTGGACTTCGTGAAGAACGCCACATCATCGAGCTGGGATATTTTCTCCTCGAGCTCAGTGGGAAGGCCAATCTTGCTCATGCCGGCATCTAGCTCGGAGACCTTGTGCACGATTTCCGCGTCAGCTTTCACTTCCAAGCCGATCTTGGAGAGTGCATCGAAAGCCTCCTTGAAGTGCTTCTCGAATTCTCCCTTCCCAGCATCTCCGTGATGAAATTCGAAGACCTCCGCCGCAGCCCTGTAGTAGGTTTCTATGAAATGGTCAACCCTCTCTTCCCGGGCGACCTCCACGAGTCCCAGCTCCAAGAGCTTCTTGATCTGGTGGTAAATCGCCTGGGTGGTGACATGCAGGTCAGCCGCAAGCTGGCTCACTGTCATTTCCTTGGCCCTAAGGAGGTAAATTATCTTCCTCCTCGTCTCGTCCGCCAATAACTCAAACGCCCTAGGATCCCTAATGTACATGAAGGCCCGCATGGTTACTACCAAAGCCTAAGTTACATCATGTATATAATTACTTTACTTTACCAAACGAAGGTTTTATTAACTGGCCAAATGGACGTTTGCATGAGTGAAATGAGCGCAATACAGGAACCCTGCCTGAAGAAGACCTACTACGTTTACGGAAGCGGGCTGTTCCCGGTTCCCAGCACGAGAATTAACGAGATTCCGAGGCTGAGGTCGGAGTATCACTCTAAAGAAGCGAAAATCGCCTGGGCTCTTATCCGGTCAAGAATGCATTCGTGACCTCGCTTCAAGTCTTTCAATCCAAGACCTAGCCGGCCATTCCAGCAAAGAAGATAAGCCGGGTTCAGGGCCTTTTCTCCGTGAAATACGAGACTGTAGTCATCGACGCGGTAAGAACTCCGATCGGAAGATATGGGGGGAGTCTGAGGTCAGTCCGGCCCGATGATCTTGGCGCCCTGGTGCTCCGGAGCGCGCTGAACAGGACGAAGATCGACCCTTCATCAGTGGATGATGTTTACTTTGGATGCTCGAACCAGGCTGGAGAAGACAACAGGAACGTCGCGAGGATGGCTACGCTTCTCGCGGGGATGCCATACTCGGTCCCAGCTGCGACGGTTAACAGGCTCTGCGGGTCGGGCCTCGAAGCGGTCAATTCCGCGGCGAGAGTCATTGCCGCGGGAGAGGGGGAAATCCTGTTGGCCGGTGGAGTTGAAAGCATGACTCGGGCGCCAATGGTCATGCTCAAACCTGAAACCGGCTACAAAAGAGGGTCAGCGTCACTTGTTGATTCGACCATAGGCTGGCGCTTTGTCAACCCTGGCTTCCCTGAAGATTACCCTCCGCTTTCGATGGGGGAAACCGCTGAGAATCTAGCAGAGAAGTACAAGATTGGCAGGGTCGCTCAAGATGAATTCGCCCTACAAAGTCACCGAAAAGCCGTTGACGCAACTCGCGGTGGCAGGTTCAAGGACGAAATTGTCGGGGTGATGACACCAGATAGTTCGGAAGAAATCACGGAAGACGAAGGGCCCCGGGCAGACACCTCGATGGAAAAGCTTGCGTCACTTAAGCCTGCTTTCAAGAAAAACGGGACGGTGACTGCGGGGAACTCCTCGGGGATCAATGATGGCGCGGCCGCGCTCGTGTTGATGGATGCAAAGAAGGCTGAAAGCCTCGGGCTTAAGCCCATCGCCCGAATCCTCGGTTCGGCCACGGCGGGAGTGCATCCAAGCTTCATGGGCATTGGTCCCGTCTTCTCCACCCGGAAACTGCTCTCCAGACTCCACATGAATCTCGAGGAGTTCGGTGTGATCGAGCTGAACGAGGCGTTCGCCGCCCAGATACTAGCATGCGTCGATGAGATGCCACAGTTCGAACTCGCAAAGATTAACCCCAACGGGGGCGCCATCGCCCTCGGCCACCCCCTCGGGTGCAGCGGGGCCAGACTGGCGACAACTCTCGTCCACCAGATGAAAAGAACGGGAACCAGGTATGGCATGGCGACCATGTGTATCGGCGTGGGCCAGGGCATCTCGACCGCGTTCGAGCTTCTGAAGTAAGAGTTATCACTCGGCAGAGCGCGAGTCAGAAAGGACATGCAAGCGGAGACAGTCCCAACCTACCAGATGTTCATCGGAGGCTCCTGGGTCGAGTCGCACTCGCGCAGGAAGTACCCCGTCTTCAATCCCGCGACAGGTCAGGTGCTTGCCCACGCTCCCAAGGGCGACACCGAGGACGTAAGGGCAGCAGTAGACGCCGCAAAGATGGCCTTCGAAAGCCCAGCCTGGAGGCAGATTGACCCAAGCAAGCGGGGTAGGGCTCTGAACAAGGTCGCCCAGGGCTTGAGGGAACGCCTCTCAGACTTTGCGAAGCTGGAGACACAGAATAATGGAAAACCCCTGGGACAGGCTAAGGGGGACGTCGCCATGGCCGCCCGTCACTTTGAATACTTCGCCGGGTTGGCAGACAAGATCCAGGGAAGCACCATCCCGGTCCCCGGAAACAGGCTCGACTATACGATCAAAGAACCCCTGGGCGTTACAGCCCACGTCGTACCGTGGAACTACCCACTGGTCATGGCAGCAAGGAGCATGGCCCCGGCTCTGGCAGCAGGCAACACGGTAGTGGCTAAGCCCGCGTCGTTCACCCCTCTGACGCTCCTCAAGTTCGCAGAACTTTGCAAGGAAGCTGGAATCCCGGACGGCGTTGTCAATGTCGTAACGGGGGGAGGGGACGAAGTTGGAGGGGCTCTCGCCAAGCACCCAGACGTGAAGCTGACCGCTCTCACTGGTTCTGTGGAGACCGGGATGAAGGTGATGGAGTTCGCTTCGGCCAATGTCTCAAGGGTAGTGCTGGAGCTGGGCGGTAAGAACCCACAATTGGTCTTCAAGGACTCTGACCTTGGAAAGGCCGCCAAGGGGGTGCTGAACGGAATCTTCACCAACGCCGGACAGATGTGCTGGGCTGGCTCGAGACTTCTCGTCGAATCTTCCGCGAAGGATGTCTTGATGTCGATGCTGGTTGAAGGAGCCAATGGGATGAAGTTGGGCAACGGGATGGCTCCCGAAACAACAATGGGACCTCTTGTCGCTGATTCACAGAAAAAAAGGGTCGCTGAATATGTTGAAGCGGGGATCGATGAGGGAGCAAAGGTGGCGGCAGGAGCGTCCGCCCCGGAAGAAGAGGAACTTCGTCCCGGGTACTTCTACAAGCCCACGATACTCGATGCTGTCGAACAGGAAATGAAAATCGGCAGGGAAGAAATATTCGGTCCGGTACTAACGGTGACAACCTTCGAGGGCGAAGAAGACGCAATAAGAAAAGCAAACGACTCTGAATATGGACTTTGGGCCGGAGTGTGGACAAGGGATCTGAGGAGGGCCCACAAGGTTGCGGGACGACTAGAAGCCGGCATTGTCGCAATTAACGAGGAACCAACCACTTTTCCTCAGACCCCGTTCGGCGGCTTCAAGAAGAGCGGCAACAGTTCGGAGCAGGGGATGGATGCGATCGCAACCTATGTACGCGTAAAGAACGTCTCCGTGAACCTAGACTAGGCCTTCCACACGGTCTCCTTTCTTCTGGCCCGCTTGTTGGCCTCACGCGACAGGTTGAAGAGATATGAGGACAGCCTGTTGAAGAAACGGAGGAGCTCCGGGTTCAACTCAGTAGATTTCGAAGCTGAAAGGATCCTCCTTTCAGCTCTCCTGCAGACGGACCTTGCCAACTGAAGAGTAGCCCCCGTGGGTGTCCCTCCTGGGAGGATGAAATTCTTCAGGCCAGGCAGGCCTGAGAGGAGCTCTTTGGTCATCGATTCAAGCCTTTGGGTGTCAGTTGGAGAAATCCGCGGTGTTGAAGCGCTTCTCAGCTCACTGGCTGCATCGGCACCGGCTACAAAGAGGAGGCGCTGGACCTCCGTCAAGGAAGCGTTCAGTTTCGTGTCCTTTGAACCAGCGACCGCTACGCCGAGGAGACTGTTGAGCTCGTCGATGGTGCCATAGGCTTCGACTCGCGGGTCGTCCTTTTGAACACGTTTCGCACCATACAGTGAGGTTTCACCTTTGTCGCCCCTTCCTGTGTACACGACAGGCCGGTGCGTTGACGCGCGCTTTTAACAATAACAGCGACTCTGCAGGTCGCGGCCAGTCAGTTTTTGATTTTCGATTCTTTAGGTCAACGAAAGTAGCATTCTTGGTCGCGGAATTTCCAGTCGGAAGTTTCTTATGGTAATGAACCAAGACGGCGGAGGCGAGTTAGAGCACGGCGTTCGAAAATCAGGAGCTGCATTTGTTCACACCGCAGGAGGCTTCGAAACTCATCCCTGACATAAGGCCGAAGGTCAAGGAATTAATTGAGTGCAAGAAAGTCATTGCAAAGCTTAACGCTGAAATTGAGAAGTACAACCTCCTAGGCTTCAAGCCCGCCGACGTCGCCGAGAAAGCGGGTCAGCTCGACGCCCTGGTTGAGGATATGACGAGGAAAATTGCAGAACTGGAGGACCTAGGAGTGCAGGTGAAAGACCTAGAGTTCGGACTTGTGGACTTCCCGGCGGAAAGGTATGGGGAGAACGTTATGCTCTGCTGGCGCTATGGGGAGCCTGAGGTCTCGTTCTGGCACAATCACAACGAAGGTTACAATTCAAGGAAGTCCTTGAAGATTCAGGTAATCCAACCCTAGTCGGCAAGAAGACGCTTCGCGTTACTTGAAAGCAGCTTTGTAGCCACTCCGGGCTTCAAGCGACTCTTGAGATTGGCTTCAAAGTCATTCAGCCACTCCTTCTGTCTCAGCATCGGGTAGTCGGTCCCAAAGAGGAACCTGTCCTGTAGAGGCCCGTTAAGGTAGGGGAAGATGGCTTGCGGCAGATACTTCGGCCTCCATCCAGAAACGTCGATGAAGACATTGGGATTCCGAAGGGCGACGGCGACCGCTACCTCGGGCCAAGGCCAGCCAAAGTGAGCCATGACGACTTTCATGTCGGGGTAGCTATGGCAGACCTCGTCGAGGAGCTCGGGCTTGCTGTATTTTATCTCGCAGTCCCCAAGGCCCGTAGTTCCGGTGTGGAAGAGAATCGGGATCCCGGAATCCTGGCAGAAGTCGTAGATGGGATACATCAGGCGCTTGTCGTTCAGGTAGACGGAGTTGGCGCTGCTGTGAATCTTAAGGCCGCGCATGCCGAGTTTCTTTACAGCTCTTTTCAGTTCGCGCAACGCATCCTTGCCAGCGTTCGGGTCGACCCCTGCGAAAGGGACCAGCCTGTCGGCGGACTTGGCGGCGATTCCTGCGACCTCGTCGTTCTTTATCGTGTAGTTCTTGAAGCTCTGATTCCTGGTTGCATGGGTGTCCTGTCCGAGTATGACGGCTCGGGCGACCCCTGCCTCCTGCATCTCGAGCAAGAGCTGGCCCGTAGTCTCAGGAAGCTTCGAGATGTCAAGCCTGAAGAAGTCGCACGCTTTCATGATGGGGCCGTTCCTCTTCATGAAGGCCCTAGTCCAGGGGTGAACGTGGACATCTATGGACAAACTTGCACCACGCCGTCCTAACCAACATTAAGTTTTTTTGCCAGGCCGTTTCGAAATCCCCCATGAAACCAGGACTCAAGGAACTAAGCGTGGGGGACCGAGCACCGGACTTCGAGTTACCCTCGTCGTCGGGGAAACCGGTGAAATTGAGCTCCATGAAGGGAAAGAGTGTTGTTCTCTACTTCTACCCACAGGACGACACCTCCGGCTGCACCCGAGAGGCATGCGCATTTAGGGACAATCTACCGAAGTTCGGGGGCCTCGACGCCGTGATCCTCGGGGTGAGCAAAGACTCCTTGGCATCGCACGCGAAGTTCATCAACAAGTATTCCCTGAATTTCACGCTCCTCAGCGACGAGGACCTGATGGCCCACAGGCTCTACGACACCTGGAAGGAAAAGAACAACTACGGGAGGACCTACATGGGGACAGAGCGTTCCACCTTCGTCATCGATCCGAACGGTAAGATCAAGAAAATCTTCAGAAGGGTGAAGGTCGATGGGCATGAGTCCGAAGTGCTCGCCGCGCTGCAGGCCTAGGAACGTCCCGAGTTGGGTTCGTTCTTCGCTGGAATCAAGGCAGGGACCCTAAGCGGGATTCTATATCTGGGAGGGATGGCACTCTTCAATGCAATCCTTCTGTATACTCTGAAGCCTGATGTCCTAACGGTCATCCGGCAATCGTATTCGTCGACCTGCGCTCCCGTGGCTTCAGTTAACGCGACCACAGTGGAAGATTGCTTTGCGTCGGTGGTAGCCGTTGATGTCCCCTACCTCGCCTTTGTCGGGTTTTTCATCGCCCTTCTGTACGCCGGGATCTTCGGCCGATACTTCGATTCGTTCCCATTGAAGAGCACGACTCTAAAGGGGGAGGCCATCGCTGCCGTTGTCGGTGTCAATCTTGTCATATTCGGGTTCGCGGGTTTCTTCTTCAATTCGGAAGCCGTTATTGCCACAAGCACATTTCTCGTTCCCTGGACCATCGTCTTCGGCTACTTCCTAGGAAGGCTGTACAAGAAGTACACCAGGGTAGTAGAATTTCAAAGCCAGGACCCTGATTCGCTAAAGGTGGTGGTGGATGGGAGGGACTACACTGGCAAGTTGAGGACATTTGCCCTAACGTCAAGTCACAGCGTGAGAGCCGATGTCTCTGATGATGCATCGTTCAAGGAGTGGGAACCCACAGGGGGGATCAAGATCGAAGACCCGAGATCCTTCGAAAGTTTGATGGAGATCAACGGGGACGGTGTGTTGACCGGGCGAGTGGGCAAGAAATATTAGACGCACGACGAACTTCCACCCTATCTATAGTCGAAGGTTAAATACGGAAAAACGGTCGAATCCAGATAATGCTGCTTGTGGCGGCCCCGGACGAGGCCTATTGTCTTAAGACCCAGACGCACGTACCTGCAAAAGTCGGCTCAAACATGGTTTGCTACAGATGCGGGATGTTGCTCGGGACGGCCGAGGAGCCGAAGCTCGGATCACTTCTAGATTATTAGGGACTCTTCCCGAAGAACTGGTTCAGAGACCTGAACCCACGTTTGACATAGAAACGTGTGGCTATCTCGTTTTGCGATGGAACATCGGCGACGATGATCTGGGCTCCCATTTTCTTCAGCTCGGCAGAGGCTTGGCTGATCATCTGGTTTCCGAGCGCCTTCCTCCGATACTCCGGTAAGATGTAGAAGTCTGTGACGAGGCCTTCCACATGGGGATCGTAGAAAATCCGTTCGCGCATCTCCGCTCTGAGGACCCCGACTATCTTAGACCCGTCGGACGCAACCAAGAGAAGTTTGTCTGGCGACCCTACGGTGGAGACGATGTACTTTTCAGCCCTGGACTTCGCATCTTCGACGACCGCGAAGAGCGGGTCGAATTCGTTGTTGAGTCTCTTGGTCCTTACGACGAGGGCTGCGATGGGGCTGGCGTCTATCTTCAACGCGCGACGAATTTGGATGGGCGTGGTGCCTTGGGGTCCAGAGGCACTCGATTTACGCCTATTCTGGGGGGTCATGAATTATCCCGCTTCTTCTAAGGCTGCTCATGATCTTTCGCGAGCGTTCAATCATCTCCATCGCCATCTTGAACGATTCTTTTCGAGACAGCTTTCGTCTCGCCTGCCCTTCTCTTACGGCTGCCTGGCTCACCGTGGCAGCGACCCTCGGGTACACCTCCCATTGAACCATTGTCGGGATGATGTACTTCTTGCTCAATCCTTTTTCCTTTGCGAAGGCTGCAAGTTCCTTCGCCGCGGATATCACCATCTGATCTGTGATTGTCTTCGCCCGCACGTCCAAGGCCCCCCGGAAGATCGCGGGGAAAAGCAGACTGTTGTTTACCTGGTTGGGGTAGTCGGATCTGCCGGTGGCCACGACCTCGGCGCCAGCTTTTTGGGCAGCGTCGGGAAGCATCTCTGGGACGGGGTTCGCGAGGAAAAACGTGATGGCCCTCCTATTCATTCTTGAAACCTGGTCCTGACTTATTGCGTCGGGCCCCTGGCCTGCTGCTGCCACGAGAACATCAGCGCCTTCGAGAGCTTCCTCGAGGCCTCCGGTAATTCTCTCGCCGTTGGTGTGAATGGCGATCTCGTACTTCCACTTGTTTCTGAGCATCAACTGGTCCACGTCCTCCCTCTCCGGATAGAGGATCCCTTTTGAGTCAAGCACTATGATGTCCCGCGGGTCGACCCCGGCCTCGACGAGGAGCCTTTCCGCGGCGACGTTTGCCGAGCCGGCACCGAAGAGCACGATGCGAGACCCCTTGAGCTTCCTGCCGGTGACTTCCAGGGCGTTGTATAACGCTGCCAGTGTGACTCCTGCTGTCCCCTGCTGGTCGTCGTGCCAGACGGGAATTTTCATTTCGGCGCGCAGACGGTCGAGGACCTCGAAGCACTTTGGGGACTCTATGTCCTCAAGGTTGACACCGCCTAGCGAAGGTTCGAGGGCCTTCACGAAGGTAATCAGTTCCTCTTCGCTCCCGACCCTCGCAGGGAGCGGGATGGCGTTGACTCCGCCAAGATAGTTGTAGATCAGGGCCTTCCCCTCCATCACTGGGAGAGCGCCCTCGGGACCTATGTTCCCGAGCCCCAGGACCCTGCTCCCGTCCGATACCACGGCAACCGTGTTCCACCTTCCTGTGTAGTCGAAGGAAAGGTCTGGGTCCGCCTCGATGGCCCTGGAGACCGCGGCTACTCCGGGGGTATACCATATGGCGAAATCGTCCAGGGACCTCACCGGGACCTTGGGTGCGATTTCCACCTTCCCACCGTAGAATTTCGAATAGACGAGAGCCTTCCTAGAAGAATCTTCCGCAGGCTTTGGCTTCTGCAAGTTTGCCAACCGGCCCGTCTGTGCTATTTGTGCTCTTTGAGGCGAAGTTAGGGCTAGGTTTAACGCCTGGCGTCGAAGCGAGCTTCTGAATGGCGAAGGACCCCGTCTGTGGGATGTACGTTATCGAAGGCCCTGAAGCGCTCAAGGCTCAGGTGAAGGGAACGATGTTTTACTTTTGCAGCGAAGCTTGCAGATTGGAATTCGTCGCGCCCCAGAAGGAGCTGGCCAGGCTCAAGCGGATTGTCGCCGTCGGGGCAGTCCTGACTTTGCCAATCCTCGCGCTCACCTACGTGCCTTTCCTCGACCCGCAGGTCGCAGCGTACCTGCTTCTCCTTCTGGCGATTCCCGTCCAATTCTATGTGGGGTGGAGGTTCTATCGTGGGACGTATCACGCGCTAAGGGCGAAGTCGGCAAACATGGATGTTCTCGTTGCCGTGGGCACCTCGGCCGCTTTCGGATACAGCGTCGTCGAGACGCTCCTCCCGTCTGTCTTCGGGGTCCAGGGCCTGTACTTCGATGCTGCCGCCGTCATCATTACTCTAGTTCTCGCGGGGAGACTGCTTGAGCATCTAACGAAGGAGCGGGCATCTGAGTCGGTAAGGAAGCTATCGGAGTTGATGCCCAGAGTGGCTCACTTGGTAAGAGGAGGAAAAATCGTGGAAGTCCCGGTCGAAGAATTAGCCGAAGGGGACGTTGTAGAAGTCAGACCGGGGGAGAGTATTCCGACGGACGGCGTGGTAAGCGACGGGAAATCCAACGCCGATGAATCTCTTCTCACCGGGGAAAGTTCGCCAGTCGAAAAAGAGCCTGGGAGCCAGGTCATTGGGGGTTCAATCAATTCCGGGGGTAGACTCCTGATCAGATGCACCGCGGTAGGTCAGGACACCGTCCTGGGCCAAATCACAAAGCTTGTCGAGGAAGCGAAGGCCGGGAGGGCACCAATCCAGAGACTGGCCGACAGGGTCGCAGAGTATTTTGTTCCCTTGATCCTCGTTGTGGCCCTGGCAGCATCGATCGGATGGAGGCTGCTGGGAGGAGTATCTCTCGCGACGTCTGTGCTCGTTTTCGTTTCCGTCGTGATTATCGCCTGCCCGTGCGCCCTTGGAATCGCGACACCGGCTGCCCTACTGGTTGGGACGGGCAACGCAGCGAAGAGAGGGATCCTGGTCAAGGGGGGCGAGGCGGTCGAAGCCGCCGCTCACGTAGACACAATTCTACTTGACAAAACGGGAACCTTGACAGAAGGAAGACAGACGCTTGTCGAAGTGATAGGCGAGGACAGGGATGAAATCCTCCGTGCCGCCGCTTCGGTTGAGGCAGCCTCTGAACACACCATCGCCAAGGCGATAGTGAAGGGAGCCGCCCTGGAGGGTTTGCGACCCGAAAGCGTGAGCGACTTCATTTCCGTCCCCGGTCTTGGTGTGAGCGGACTTGTGAGAGGACGTCAGGTCAAGGTCGGGAGGAGGGAATTCGCCGGCTTGAACGGCACCTGGGAAGGGGACCCTGCCGTGGAAAGGCTGAAAGCGGAGGGAGACACCATTGCGTTTGTCTCTTTGGATGGGAAGTTCGGCGCGATCGCAGTCGGGGACGCTGTGAAGAACGAAGCGGCGGCAGCGGTGCGAGAGATGTCAGACATGGGACTTTCTGTCATGATGCTGACGGGGGACGACCAGGCGACAGCAGAGGCTGTGTCCAAGAAGGTGGGGATCTCACAATACAAGGCAGGGCTCTTGCCGGCCGACAAAGAAAGGGAGGTGGCAAAACTACAATCAGAGGGAAGGGTCGTCGCGATGGTGGGTGATGGGGTCAACGATGCCCCGGCCTTGGCGAAGGCAGACCTTGGCCTCGCGATCGGCAGCGGGACGGATGTCGCAAAGGAGACCGGGGGGATGGTGTTGGTCAGAGACAGACTAACAGATGCCGTCGACGCGCTTCGGATCGGGAGAGCGACGATGAGCAAGATCAAGCAGAACCTGATATGGGCCTTCGGGTACAACATCATTCTGGTCCCGATAGCTGCCGGGCTCCTCATTCCTTTCTACGGAGTGGGTGTCTATTCGTTCCTTCCGTTCTTCTCAGGGGCCGCAATGGCATTCAGCTCAGTCTCGGTGGTGACGAACTCGCTGCTCCTGATGAGATACAAGCCCCGGCCTTCGTGACTTGGGTTCTAACGTTTATTTCCTATTGCCGGCGGACGGGCAAGCGAGGCCTTCTTCATGGTGGATAGCAAATTCGAGAAATACGTTAGCGACAATCTTAACGTGTTCGCGAAGGACATAATCACCCTGGCGTCGCAGCCGAGCGTTTCGGCTCGAAAGGAGGGCATAGAAGAATGCGCGGCGTTGGTTGAGAAGATGCTCATTGAGCTTGGGGCGACCACGAAGGTCCTGCGATTGGAGGGGGCGGCTCCCCTTGTCTATGGCGAGTTGAAATCGAACAGGTCGAACAAGACGATAATGTTCTACAACCATTACGACGTCCAGCCGGAAGAGCCTCTCGACCTATGGAAATCGCCGCCGTTCAAGCCCGAGATTCGGGACGGCAGAATCTACGGGAGGGGTGTCTCCGATGATAAGGGAGAACTCGTATCAAGGTTAAAGACAATCGAATCGTATCTGAAGACTTCTGGGGAGCCGCCGTGCAGCGTCAAGTTCTGTTTCGAAGGCGAGGAAGAAACAGGGAGCGTTCACCTCGGCAGCTACATCTCCAATCACAGCGACCTGTTCAAGGCCGACGGGGTGATTTGGGAATATGGAACAGTGGACACGAAAGGTAACCCGATGGTCACGCTGGGGGTCAAGGGGATGATCTACGTCGAGTTTGTGGTGAAGTCCCTGTCGCAGGACGCCCATAGCAGCTATGCCGCTGTGCTCCCTAGCGCCCCTTGGAGATTGGCAAGGCTCCTCAACATCCTCAAGGATGAAAACGAAAGGATACTCGTGCCCGGTTGGTATGATGGGGTGACCACCCTCGCAGAAGATGAGCTCGCCGTGCTCCAAGAGATGCCATTCGACGGCGATGAATTCAAGAAGACTTACGGTGCAGAAAAGTTCCTCGGAGGAATGGGGGATGACCAGGCCAAGAAGGCCCTTGTACAGCGCCCGACGGGAAACATAGCAGGAATATGGGCCGGATACACAGGTCCCGGTTCGAAGACGGTCCTCCCGAAGGAGATTCATGCTAAGATGGACTTCCGATTAGTCCCAGAACAGGACCCGGATGACCTTTGGAAGAAGATGAGGGCGTACCTAGACGGGAACGGGTTCACCGACGTCGAGATGCAGCTGGAGAGCATGGAGCCAGCCGCGCGGACTTCATACAAACACCCGTTCGCACAGGCGGCGATAAGGGCCGCTGAGAAGGTTTACAACAAGAAACCGATAGTGGAGCTTGGTTCTCCGGGGACAGGCCCGCTTTACCTTTTCACCAGAAGGTACAACATGCCGTCGGTTGACATCGGGGTTTCCGCCATGGATGGTGGAATACACGCCCCGAACGAGAATCTCAAGCTGGAGAACCTCCAGAAGGGGATGTACTGGATTGCTGAGACGATGGAACTTTATTCGGCGTCCTAGTCTACCATTTCGTCCTGTTGCCTTCTAGAAGTCCGGGTCCGAGGTGCACCTGGTCGATGTGTTTGGAGAGCTCTTCGCCGTTCTTCAACTCAGCGTCGCAGTAAGGACAGGTAAATCGGTTTGGCGATGCGAGCTCGGGGAGCACCACGTGGCCGCTAAGATCACCGGCGACCATTGCCTTCTGAGTGACCATCCCGGCGAGCTTCCCGTTTCTGGTGACGCCTAGTCTCCTTACCCCTAGCTTCGACATCTTTGCTATAGCTTCGCCCACCTTCGCGGACTCTTCGACCGTCTCGACCGGAGAAGTCATGATGTCCTTGACTCTCATTGATGACGGGTTGGCTCCGGCGGCAACCACTTTGTAGAGAATGTCTCTCTCCGTGACTATCCCAAGAGGGACGCCGTCGCGGACGACGATCGCCTCGGTCGCGCCTGAATTCTTCATTTCCATCGCAGCCTGGGTCACTGTTTCGTCGGCCGAGACCTGGACAAATGACGGCGTCATGTAAGCCGACACCAAATCGTTCAGTGATTCCCTGAGGCCCATGGTTCTGGGCGAAACGAATCCTCTACTTAAGAAGTGTCGAGCTCCAACACTTAAACGCGGTCGCAGATCCTCGGGGGACGTGAAAGCAGCTGTCCTTGGTTCTGGGCTGATGGGCTCCGTGATCGGCTGGGACCTTGCCAGGTCAGAAGCCGTCGACAAAGTGGTTGTGGCAGACATAGACGAGGCAAGATTAGCGACGCTGAAGAAGAAGGCACCCGGCAAGAAGCTCTCGGTCGAGAAGCTTGACATCAAGGACAGGCCCAGGGTCGTCAATTTTCTGAAGAGATTCGACGCGGCGGCATCCGCATTGCCGCACGGGATTGTCCACCATTCTGACATCGCCGCCACGAAGGCTGGAGCCAAGATGGTTAACATCGCGTTCGAAGACGAGCAGATGGACTTGGATGCCGCAGCAAGAAAGTCAGGGGGTCTACTCGTGCCAGGCTGCGGCGTGGCCCCAGGCCTCGGTGGCATTCTCCTCGCGCACGCACTTGAATCGATCGGGGGTGGGGACGAGGGGCACATCCTCGTAGGTGGCCTTCCTCAGAACCCTCAGCCACCGTTCGGGTACAGGCTCGTGTTTTCGATCGTCGGGCTCCTCAGAGAATACATCGATGACGCTAGGGTATTCAGAGAAGGGAAGATGATCAAGGTGAGGCCCTTCTCAACCGTGGAGTCCGTCGAATTTCCGCCGCCCATCGGCCGCCTGGAGGGTTTCTGCACCGACGGGTTGGCGAGTCTCGTCTACACCATGAAGGGAATGAGGGTCCTTGACGAAAAGACCCTGAGGTGGCCAGGTCACGCTGAAAAGATGGGCCTCCTGATGGAGTCGGGTTTCTTCTCGAAGGAAAGACTAAGCGTTGGGGATAGTGAAGTCGCGCCTCTCGATGTGGCCCGGGCAGTTCTTGGGAAGAAACTCAGCGAAGGGGATCCCCAAGACATGACTGTCATGCGCGTGATTGCCAAAGGTAGGAACGGGGAGGCGATATACGACATGATTGACAGATACGACGAAATTAACGCAGTGACATCGATGGGAAAGACCACGGGCTACACTGCCTCGATTGTGACCCAGATGGTCGGCTCGGGAGAGGTCACTGGGAAGGGAGTCGTCCCTCCAGAGAGAGCTGTGACAGGGAAAAGAGTTTCCAAACTCCTCTCCGAACTTGGGAAGCGCGGAGTGAAATTTTCTCTTACCGGCGAACCCGGTCTACGGAATCGGTCAACTGCAGGCTGATGTGTTTGGTCTGAAGAAACTCCGCGAGCCCCTCCATACCCGTCTCCCTTCCCAACCCACTCTGCTTGTATCCTCCGAAAGGGACCTCCGGCCCTGGGTTAAGGTGCCTGTTGACCCACACAGTCCCCGTGCGTAACCCCCGGGAGACCTTCATGACCCTCGGAAGACTTCGGGACCATAGATCGCCCGCCAGGCCAAATTTGGTATCGTTGGCGATGGAGATTGCGTCCTCCTCATCACCAAACGGAAGCACGCAGAGGACGGGGCCGAAAATCTCCTCCTGGAAGATTCTCATATCCCTTTCGACTCCCTCGAAGACGGTGGGCTGCACAAAATATCCCTTGGAGTGGTCCCCGTCGACCAACCTCTTCCCTCCCAGGGTCAGTCGGGCCTCGTCTTGCCCCGAGTTGATGTACTCCATCACCCTGTTCAGCTGCGATTCGGAGACAAGAGGACCCATCTCCACATCCGGGTCAAGGCCGTTCCCAATCTTGATGGCCGAAGCCGTTATCTTGAAGCTTCGCATGAACGCGTCGTAGACTGAGTCCTGGACGAGGAGTCTTGACCCAGCGTTGCACGACTGCCCTGCGCTCCTAAAGATTGACCAGACCGCTCCGGGGACGGCTGCGTTCATATTCGCGTCGTCGAAGACTATGTCTGCGGACTTGCCTCCGCATTCGAGATTTATTTTCTTGAGGTTGGAAGAAGCCATCTCCATGATTTTCTGCCCAGTTTCAGTTGAGCCTGTGAAAGAGACCTTGTCCACTTTCGGATTCCTTACGAGCTCTGAGCCGACGGTTTCTCCCGGACCGGTCACTGCGTTCAATGTCCCCGAAGGGAGGCCTCCAACGGCAGTTAGCAGCTTCACAAACTCCATGGAGACTCCCGAAGTGTAGCCTGCCGGCTTGATCACGACGGTACATCCCGCCGCCAGAGCTGGGCCGAGCTTCCACGAGAGAAGGGAGATCGGGGAGTTCCATGGAACGATTAGGCCGCAGACCCCGACTGGTTCGTGTACGACGAGGCTTACATCGGTCCCGCTGTACCTCGGGACCTTCCCGACGATGTGCCTGGCGGCAGAAGCATAGTATTCCAACACGTTTGCTGCGTTCAGAAGCTCACCCTTGGCGTCAGCGAGCGGTTTGCCGTTCTCCAGAGTGAGGAGCAGAGATAGGGGGTCCAGCTCCTTCCTCAGCAGGTCGGAGATTTCGCGCAGGACCTTTCCTCGCTCGGAAGGACGCTTCGAACTCCAGGCTCCGGAATCGAACGTTTTCCGCGCTTCCTCGACTGCATGGGCGACGTCATCGGGCGTGGATCGCGCAGCTCTTGAAACGAGGTCTCCCGTAGCCGGGTTTCTGCTTTCGATGGTCCCGCCTGTTGATTCCAACCACTTGCCTCCGATGTAATTTCCGTATGTCCTGACTTCGGACTTCGTCTGCAAACTATGCTGGGAGCCCCCTGGCCAATAATAAGGTGTTACGGCCGAAGGACCCTGGAGCCGGATATGGTGAACCCGGCTTTGTATATTGCGCCCGAGGAGGGTTCGATTTCACCTACGTCAAGGACAGTCTCGAGGGAGCCTTCCCCGAGCCACACATCGGATACGATGGAGTTCGACTTGAGTATCTCCACGGGTTCCTCAAGTTCGGCTTGGCTCTTTTCGGTTCGAGGGAAACGGCGCAAGCCAAAGGTCGCCCCGAACGATGGAAGGTCGGACTGGGATCCGGGCTTCTTCACCGAGACACTTAGTGACAGCATCTTCTCGGCGCCTTTGATGCAGAACCCGCCAAACATGATTCCCGATGACAGAGGTTTGAGCCCTGGGTTCAGGGGGTGCAATTTAGTAAGTGAGATGTTATCCGCCAGGCGTTTCTGATAGCCGTTCAATATGCCCCTCAACAAAGACCATTCCGTGGTAACCCACATCATTGGATAGAATATGCCTTCCCTCTCTCCGAACCTGCACTTCACCCCTACCGCCGCTTCGCGGTAAACCGTCCTTTCGGGATGTGTAGAGACCAGGTCAAGCGCAGAGTCAGCTACGGAGATGATCTCGCAGACGTACGCCACGCAGGCTCCGTCGCCGACATGGAAGGAATGGGGGACTAGTCCGGAGAGATGTGAAGGGTCCCCCCTGAAGTAGACAGAAATGTAGTCTGCCCCGTAATGCCAAGGCCCTTTCTCGACTGCTGAGGTCGGGCCCGGGACCAGGGGATGGTCGAGCATTGATTCTGCCGGCTCGGCCAAAGGTAAAAAAGGGTTAGGCGGTTCGTTTCGTGAACAATGAGGCTTTGTACTTTCAGGATTCGGAAGGAGGGACCGGAAATATGGAGGGTTGGGGTGGTCAGGAATTCAAGGGTGTTCGAACTTGGTGAGCAGACAACGATGCTTGACTTGATTGCCTCGGGCAAAGGCTTCGACGGCCTAGAAGTTCAGGAAGGGGGCTACGACTTGAACCAGGTAGTCCTGACCGCACCGATACCTAGGCCGGGAAAGATTCTGGCGACGATAGTGAACACCAGAGGAATGCTTGGAGGAGAAGTCTCATTGGACTGGCCGCGGATCGACATGAAGGCTCCGAGCTCGGTGATTGGCCCGGGGGAAGAAGTCCACGCGCCGCCGACCGGAATAAGGCCAGAAGTGGAGCTCGCCGCGGTAGTGGGGAGAAAGATGACCAAGGCGTCTATCAAAGAAGCGGGAGAATCGATTTTCGGATATACTGTGCTCAACGATATTACTTCGCCCTCCGACTCCCGCGAAGACGCGTATGAGGCATTCCGGAGGGACCGGAAGTCTGGTGAAATCAGAAAGACTACGCTTAGAGGACCATTGTTCCGCTCAAAGAATCACGACACGTTCTGCCCCATGGGCCCTTGGATGGTGACGGCCGACGAGAATCCTAGCTGGTCAGACTTGAGAATGACGACAAGGTTCAACGGCGATCTGGTTCAGGATGGGTCGACCTCAGAGTACATCTTTAGTCCTGAGAAGATCGCGTCATACATCTCGGGATTCCTAACCTTGGAGCCTGGCGACGTCGTCTCGTGCGGGAGTGTCGGTTGGGCGCAGGGCGCGGTCGGTGCACTGGACCCCACCGAATTCGTCCTGCCGGCCAGGTCTGGAGTTTTGGAATTGGAGGTCGAGGGGGTAGGAGTCCTCAAAAACCCCGTCGTTCGAACCTAAGCTCAACCCTTCAGGACGGCCCTACCGGAGTATTCACTGGAGTTCTGACACCTTTGCCGTCGCGAGCGGGATGGTCATTTCATCTTGTGAAAGGCCTCCATGATGGCCTCTGAGGTCCAGCGAGTCTCTCTTTCTGTACCTGTACCAGACTGTGTTTGTCCCGTGCGGCAG
>DATGVR010000120.1:0-2333 GCA_035300255.1 Nitrososphaerales archaeon | reverse complement strand
TCTTGCTCCTGAATGCCAGTGCCCCCACAGCCGCCCCCATTAGAGCGAACGGAAGGGGGACCGTGAAGAACCGAAGGAAATCGGGAGTAGCTAGACCTCCCGCCGGGATGAATGTGCTGACCAGGTATTGGTCGAAGGATGGGACCTTCAGCGTGATCAGAACGATGATCAGGCTCTTGAAGAACAACCCCACCACATAGCCGACGATCCCTCCTATCAGAGCGCCCTTCAAGCCCACAGAAATCGTGACACCGGAGGCGGATAATAACGTTCTTCCCTATTCGGTTCGGTCCGAGGCCGAAATATCTCACCTTGAAGGAAGTTACGTCGCGGTAACTCCGCTGGTTAAGTATCCATGGAGGGACGTGCTGAGTATGGACTTGGCTCAGTACCGACAGATTGGTTCCGAAATCAACGAGCTTCTGAAGCTCGAGAACCCTCCCGTGGCGATATCCTTTGTCGATGCGCCTCCGAATGGGACCAGAAAGAACGAAGAAAGCGCTGCCGCAGGCTGCGTCTACTGGATAAGGGGATTCGAGGACAATTTCTATACGGACCAGAAAGACCACGCGAACTGCAACATTGGGAGCTTCACGCATGGGTTCCTCCCTCCTGAGAAAGTCTCCCTGGATGCCTGCATGGACATCGCGCTATTCGACAAGACCGGCTACTTCCCGGCTTCCGCCTTCGGGGGCGTCCCGAGGATGAAGGAGGCGCCTAGCTTCGTTGCCTACGGGCCCCTGCACAAGGCAAGTTTCGAACCGGACGTCGTCCTCATGGTCGTCAACCCGCAGCAGGCGATGCTCGTCGGCGAGGCTGCAGGAAACGCGAGGTTGATGGGGGCCCCAACCTGCGCGGCGATACCCATGTCATACAACGACCATCAGGTCGGCATCAGTCTTGGCTGCGTCACCAACCGGATACGCACAGGCATCAAGCCCACCGAAATGGTCGTCACGGTTCCGAGGGACCAGTTGGCTGGCTTCACAGAAAGATTGAGAACGCGTGCCAAGGCCAACGACGAGGTCGCGGTTGCAGTCACCGCCATGCTCAAAGGATTGTAGTTCCTTCGACATAGCAGCGTAGGGACAAGACATTAACGCTACTGCCCTTTCTCCCGCTTGAGGGAGTCGTAGGGTTCCATCCTGCTGGCCACCCTTGCGGGCCACCACGCCGCTACGATGCCGGTGAAGACGGTGGCCGCCATGGCGAAGAGGACGACGGTCAGAATCTCGGGTGCCGGAGGAGTGATGTAGGACACCCCAATCTGCGCAATCACCCTGGCATAGAAGAGGTTGAAGAGAGCATACGCTCCAAGTATCCCCAGGGCCCCGGCCGCCATCGTAATGATCACCGACTGGCTGAGCACCAAACCACGGACGAAGGAGCGAGTCGCCCCGATTGACCTCAGGAGACCGAACTCCCTCTGTCGCTCCCGGACTCCCAGAGTCGTCATCGCGCTGACAAGGAGGACCGAGCCTGCCCAGACCAAAGTCCCAGATATCCCGAACTGGTAGAGGAGCCCGGCAAAGCGGACATTGGCCGAATGGGCGAGGTCGCTCAACGTGAACGCATCGACGTCCGTGTGGGCGGTCAGGATCTTCTGGACCTCCAGGTCCGGGTTGACTCCGTCTTCGAGCTTGACGAAGATGGCGCTCACCTGGCCCAGCTGGAAACCGAGGGGGAGCAAGAAGTCTGGGTCGCTCTGGTTGGGATGGAGGCCCTGCCACGCGACCATGTACGCAGCTGTCTGGGTAGAGATGAAGACGATGTGGTCAAGGAATGTTCCGGTCGCCGCAAGCCTGAAAGTAGGATGTATGGTGACCCCGTAGAACCGGCCGCCGTGGGTGGGTATCGAGGCCCACTCAGGAACCTCCGCGCCTAGGATTGTCCCGTTGTTCGCCAATGGCTGGGTGACGTTCGCCGGAAGCCAGCTCTTGAGCATGAAGTTGTTCTCCGGGTCGATGGCGATCAGGTAGTTGAAGGAGGTCACCCCCGTATCTCCTCCAGCGTAACCGAACATTGCGAGATAGGTCTCGGGGGTGACCGCCTTTACTCCTGGAACATTCCCAATGGTCTGAACGTCGGCAGGGGGAAGGTATCCGCTGGTTGTGGTGTAGAAGAGAGTGACGAAAGGTTGTGAAGAAACGTCCGACCCCTTGGGGAGGACTATGATGTCGGAGCCGAGCCGATTCCGTGCCAGGTCGATGCTGTAGTTGGCCCCGCTGATTAGCAACATCGTCAGGAAAAGCGCTCCGACAATCACTGCGACAGCCGTCACCGACGACACTGTCCGGAAGGTCCTGCCGCGGAGGTCCCTCCTAATCAAAGTG
>DATGVR010000119.1:0-8003 GCA_035300255.1 Nitrososphaerales archaeon | reverse complement strand
CAAGTCAACGACGCAAAGAAGTTCGGGACCGAGTTCATTTACGGGGCCACGGCGGAGAGGCTCCTTTCCGAGGACGGCCGTATCACCGGAGTCAGCGGGAGGAAGTCTGACGGAACAACATTCAGTCTGACGGCAAAGGTCGTTATTGACGCGACTGGTTCCTCCTCAGTCCTTCGGAGATTCATTCCCATTAATTCGATGATCGAGAAGGAGATCGACGCAGACGACGTCGTCGGGACAGGCCGTTACATCCTTGATTTCGAGCCGGCGGTCGACGCTCCAGAATTCTTTTCTCCTGACTATTGCATCATACACTTGGATCAGTTCATTGCCCCGGCTGGGTACGCCTGGGTCTTCCCCAAGGGGAAGAAGAAGGTGAACATAGGTCTGGGGGTGTCCCATTCGGGCCTCGCGAGAAGGAACAGGCGCTTCAAGCTCAACGACAACCTGCAGAGCCTGATCGACAAGTACCTCACCGACAACCCTGTCATCAAGAAATACGCTCAGCCTTCGGACTATTCTGATTCGGTCAACACCAAGGGGAACTGGCAGGTCCCAGTCCGCCGCCACAACGACTGCATGGTGGCCAACGGCTTCGCAGTCGTCGGGGACTCAGCCTGGATGCCGAGGCCCATAGACGCCGGAGGAATAAGTCCGTCGATATACGCCGGCACCATACTCGGGAAGGTCGTGGCCGAGGCGCTTGAGGCGGGGGACACCAGCGAGGCGGGCCTCTGGAAGTACAACGTTGAGTACATGAACACCCACGGTTACCCTATGGCAAGCTTCGAGGTGCTCAGGCGCTATCTCCAGACAGTTACCAACGACCAGATCAACTACGGGATGAAGTACTTCCTTTCAGAGGAAGACGTGACCGCCATCACCGAGCGCAAGCACCCGGAGTTCAATCAGGCCCGGTTCATGAACCCGGCCATGTGGTTCCGCGTCCTGGGGCAGCTTTCCCTTGCAAGAGGCCTGAGATACACGGTGAAGAAGAGCGCGGCTCTGGTTGAAATCAACCTTGGCTATCCAGAGTCCTCGAAAGGGTTCGAAGATTGGCAGAAAAGGCTCGGAAGAGAGCTGGCAGAGACCGTCGAGAAATTCAAGCCGTTGGACGTAGCGAACTAGAAATAACCCTCCGAGGGGCCGCACTTCCATGGTTTCAGACCCTCTGGACACTCAAATCATGGACTTCGTCAAGGAGGTGAACCCCTCCGGCGCCTATCTCATGGGGTTCAACGACTACGCGGGGAAGCTCTTCATCGCCTCCCAGAGGAATGTCAACGCCGCACTAAAGAAAGTCAGAAGCCTCAGGTCGAGAGCTAAGACCGAGCTGCAGCGGAAGCTCCTAGACTCGATGGAGACCAATCTCCTCTTTGACGAGCCACAGCCGGTCCTCGACGACATTGTCGGGACGATATTCGCACACCTTGTCAAGGAAGGAGTGAACGACGCCCACATGCTTTCGTTACTCGATCACGCCGAAAAGACTGTCGAGGCCTGCTCTGCGAGATACTCGAACAGAGACATCCCTGTCGCGGTTAAGGCCCTCGCCCTCTACAGGCTGGGCGGTGCCCTCGAGATTCTTGACAGGGTGAAGGGTGAGACCAAGAGTTCGAGAGTTAAGGACGCCTGCGACTCTCTGAAGGAGAAGATAACAGAATACGTCAAGCTCTTCGAGCTGGAGGGTTGGGGGAGGGGGGAGTTTACAAACGCAGAGAGAATATTCAAGGAGAAGGGGTTCGACCTCGCCCGTCAGAAATTCTACCCCGTCGTCCTGAAGAAGGGGTACGACTATACCGAAACCCCCGAACAGCTGGAGCGGGCCGCCGTCGGGTGGATTGACGAGGAGCTCCCGAGGTTCAGGAGGGTCACCGAAAGGCTGGCGAAGCATTTCGGATGCAAGCCCACTCCGGAGGAGGTCGAGTCGAAAATCAACGCTAGGAATCATATCGACCCTAAGAAACTGGTCGGGGTCACACTGGGAATCCGCCGGATAGTTCAGAGGCTTGTGAACTCAGAAGTCACAGCTATCAACCCGAAGTACAACACCAAAGTTATCGAGACCCCGTCGTATCTCACCGGGGTCATCCCAACGGGGGCGGCCCAGTTCTTCGACACCTTCACCAAGAAACCCTTCCAGTACTTCTTCCAGACCACAGACCCGAAGAGGGACCCGGACAAGTCGGTGGCTGCTATTCTGAACCTTCTCATCCACGAGGAGTATGGACACTGCGTCCACCACTCCAACAGCGCCCTTGGTTTCGTAGGCAAGCTGCCGATGCTTCAGGCCATGCCTGGGCTGCCTGCCGGCGCACCGATCACCGAAGGCCTCTCTTTCAACAGGGAGATTGAGTTCTTCGAAGTCTCCAAGAGCCTCGAGGCAAAGAAACGGCTGACCCAGACAGAGAAGGCGTATGTGAAATTGATGGAGAAGTACGGCGGGCTCAGGCAGATCAACCTCGAACTCGAGTTCATGACCCGGCGCTGGAGGATAGTGAGGTTCCTCAGAGTTGTCGGGGACGTTTGGGTTAATACTGGCAAGAAGACTCTTTTGGAGTTCCTGGACTGGGCTCACGAACACACCGGGGTCTCGAGGAGCAGCGTCTACTTCCAGCTCTTCCCTGCCCACCAGGGCCTCTTCCCAGGGTACGCGACCTGCTACGCTGTGGTCGGCCAGGAGATCCGCGGAATCGAGAGGAAGATCAAGGATCCCAAGAAGAGAGCGAAGTTCTCCACCTACCTCTGCAGCATTGGGTTCCCGCCCCGGAGCATGTACAGACGGATGCTGACGGAATATGCCGCCAAATTGAAGTAGAAGCCTACAAGTTGAACAACATGGGAGCGTTCGATTCCAAGGCGGAGGCCTTCCTCAACGGCGTCTACTTTGGAAAGATTGCAACGGTAAGGAAGGACGGCTCTCCTCACGTCACCCCCATCTGGTACATGCTGGACGAGGGAAAGTTGATTGTGAACACAACCACGGACCGGGTGAAATACAGAAACATCAAACGGGACCCGAGGGTTTCCTTCTTGGTCGACGATGGCTATCCCTACATCATGATACAGGGGAAGGCGAGGATAGCCACCGAACGCGACGCCTTAAAGGACATCGAGTCGCTGGCGATAAGATACACAGGGGAGGAAAAGGGCAGGAAGGCGGCGCGTGACCGCTACTGGAAGCAGCCAAGGGTCTCCATCGAGATCCTCCCTGAACGGGTCGTAGCCGATCTTTAGTGGGTCTACTTCATCGCTCTGACAAAAAAGTCGGTCACGAAGCGCCTGTAAGCCTCTCCGTCGCGGCTCTTGGCAAAATGTATGTGCTGAAAGATGGCCCTGTTGAGCATGCCAAGCAGACACTCTGCGGCAAGGGCAGGGTCGGTCTTTCGAAACGCTCCCTTCGAGATTGAGCGCTCGATGAGCTTCGTCGCCACGGCTTTGATCATTTCAAGGCCCTCGAAGGCCATCTGAGCGCTCTGCTTGTCGAGGGTGGCGGAGTCGCGCATGTAGAGCCCGACGTCGAAGGTGTGCTCCGGAAAAGAGGACAGATAGGTCGAGATGAACGACTCCAGCCCCTTTCGCGGGTCGCTAGCCTCTGACGCGACGGTCAACTTCCGGATGAAGTCAGCCATGGGGATCTGTTTGCGTGCGACCGCATCGAAGAGCCCCTTCTTGTTTCCAAAGTAGTAATAAATTACTGGAGCAGATGTCCCAGTCTCCTTGCATATGTCCCTGACCGACACGTTGGCGAACCCTTTCTGTGCGAACATCTTCGATGCGACCTCGAGTATCCTCTCGGCAGCTGCGGGGTGCTCCTGGGTCTGCAAGCTTGGTGAAAGTCCCCTTGTGCGTATTTAACACTTGAATTGGTTCTAGGGGAACCTCATGGCGCGCATCAGCGAGGCAAACTCCGGGTCGTCCCTGAGCCAATCGAACCTTGGCTCAACGTTGGACCAAACCAACCAGCTCGAACGCTCGTCAAAGGCCTTCCGCAGCCAGGCGAGGACCTGTTCCCTGTCCTTGAACCCGTTGTAGACAACCGCGACCCAATAGGACGGGACGTACCTGCTCTTGGACCGCTGCTTGAGCTTCTCCAGCACTTGCATTGCCTCTTCCTTCCTCCCGGCTGATGCCAACCCGTGTCCAAGCATGCCCAGGGCCAGGGTCCCCTCCCCTGATAGTCTGACTCCCGTCTCGAGCTCTGAAATGGCCTCAGCGAACATCCCCTTCTCCAAGTAGGGCCTCCCGAACCAGACGTGGGTGAGCATGAAACTGGGGTCAAGGTCGACGGTCTTTCGGTACTGGTCGATCGCTTTGTCGTATTGCCTGGACAGGTAGAGGACGTGCCCGACCCCGGCATTGATCGCCAGATTCAGAGGGTCAAGCTCCTGGGCCTTCGATATTTCCGACAGGGCTTCGTCGAACCTTCCCATAGCTTTGAGGTAGTCTGCGAAGTAGTGGTGCGCCGGGGCGTAGCCAGGGTTGAGCTTGATCGCCTCGCGGAACTCGTCTTCTGCCCCCTCCCAGTCCCAATCGTATTGGAACCGGATCAAACCTAGGGAGGTGTGTGCCTCGGCGAGCTGAGGGTTCAGGGAAAGGGCCCTGCTAACAGCCATCTTTGCACTCGGGTACGCCTCGTTCGGCTCCACCAGTTCAAGGAGAGCCAAGGTCGCATAACTGTCGGCGAGTCCTGTGTATGCCATGGCATAGTTTTTGTCTGCGGTCAAAGCCTTTTCGAAGAAATCGATGGCCTGCTTGAGTCCCTCCTCGTTCCTCCTATTCCAAGCCTGCCTGCCGCGAAGGTAGTCCACGTAGGCATCAGTGTTGGAAGTGGGCCGCCCCCCACCACCTGCAGACGTTCCAAGCACATGAACTCTGAGGGCCTCGGCCACCTTATGGGCAACGTCGCTTTGAATTGCGAATATGTCCCTGAGCTCTCTGTCGTACTCCCGGGACCACCTGGGCTCCTCGTTGGCTGTGTCAACTAACTGGACGGTGACGCGCACTTTGTCCCCCGCCTTCCTGACGCTCCCTTCCAGGACGCTCCCGACGTTGAGCTCCCTCCCAATCTCAGCAATCGTCTTCTTTGCTCCCTTGTATCTCATAACCGACGTCCTCGCAATCACCCTGAGCCCCTGGGTCCTCGAGACCGATGAGATCAGCTCCTCAGTCATTCCGTCGGCGAAGTACTCGTCTGAGATGTCCATGCTGATGTTGGTGAATGGAAGGATGGCGATTCTGTCAGTTGGCAGACTTGATTTTGCAGAGGGCGAAGAGGTAGATGTGTCTCCAAGCCCAATCACCTTGAAGACAGATACCGGTGTCGAGACGTTCTTCAGGTGCGGGGTCCCCATGGATTCGAATCCAACCTCGACCTTGTTGACTACGCTCTCGTAGACCTGACCGCTTACGCAGACTCCGCCTGGAGAGGACAGAGGCTCGATTCTCGACGCGACGTTGACCGCGTCTCCGGCTACGTCCGAACCTGCATGAATCACATCTCCCAGATGCACGCCAATCCGCACTACCAACCTCTTCTCTAGGGGCCGGTTCGCGTTGTCCCGTTTCAGTGCCTCTTGGATACCTATCGCGCACTTCACCGCTTCGAGGGCGCTTGAGAACTCGACGAGGAACGCGTCCCCTATGGTCTTCACTTCCCTTCCCCTGTGCTTGATAAAGAACGGACGCATCATCTTTCGCTGCTCTTCCAAGAGCTCCATCGCCAGGGCCTCGTTCCTCTGAGCCATCCCCGTGAACCCCACCATGTCCGTGAACATTATGGCCGCAAGCCTCCTTTCTTCTTCCGCCCCGCGTCCTTCAGGACCGAGTTGATCGAGGGAGCCCTCCTTCAACCTCCCTCTTTCGAGGACCACCTTCCCATCGAAAACCTTGACCCGCTGCCACCTCGTGTCTGGGTTCTTCCCCCGGAATGCCCTGACCCTGATGTAATGCTCTACGACACCATCTTCTTCCCTGCTCCTACAGTCAATGATGCCATCGACCATCGACTCGTGCTGCTTGTAGAACGAGTCCGATGCCACGCCAAGGGCAATTGCGTTGATCAGTACTCCATCTCTGGCTCGGTAGAGTGGGATGATCTTCGTCCTCCAGTAGTCGATGAGCTCGTCCTCCTTGTTGTACCTGGAAAGAATCGCTGTATTGTCGTCAATGTGGAGTCGGTTCCTCTCCGACTCCGGAATCTCACTAGACATCTGCGCAGCGGCGGCCCTAGCCCAATCCTCGAGCTTCACCGATGATGTCTTGAAGGCGTCGGCGCCTTTCGGCACGTCTGCCTGGCCAACCCCCACCTGGACTGAGTAGCTGTCGATGAATCGGACCAGGTCCGCTTCCTCCAGCTTTTTGATATCCAGCCCGAACCTCTTCATCGCTTCGCGGACCGACTTAGGGTTGTGCTGGAAAATGTGGAGGTCCGTCTTCAGGCCCTTTTCGAGGGCCTGGGCGGCGAGTGTGTATGAGGCCTCATACCAGCAGGACTGTGGTTCGAACTCGACGAGGAGGACGCTTCCGTATTCGATGCCTCCAGGGATAAGTTCCGCGAAGAACGGGATGTCCACTACGCCCGAGGCTGACGAAACCGTGCCTGAGTCAGGGGTAGACATTGGACTTCCGTATCCGTGCGAGGAGGTCCCTATTGACACTTCACCGTTCCCTAGCATCTTGAGGCGCCGCCAACTAGAGTCATGGTTCCTCCCTCTCATGACTCTAACCCTCATGCTCTGGAGAACCTTGCCGCTCTCCTCCGTGCCCCTGAAGTCGATTATTCCGTCGCAGAATGCCTCGAACTGTTTGTAGAAGCTGTCGGCGTAGATCCCTGCTGCGACGGAATGTATGGCGGCGAGCTCGAGGCGCCTGGCATAAGGCACCGTGGGGGTTCGGAAATGCTCAGCGACGCTCTTCTCGTCGTTGAACTGCACAAGCACCGAAGTGTTGTCGTCGATGTGGAGCCTCCGCCTGTCGACGGGGGGAATCTCGCCGCGCATTACGTCGACGGAGTTCTTGTCCCAGTCCGCCATCTTGACCGACTTCAGTTCGACGTAGTCGATGGTCGTCCCCTTCCCCACTCTCTCTGCAGCGCCCATCCCAGTTTGCACTGAGTAGCTATCGATGACTCGAAACGTCTCGTCCGCTTCCAACTTTTGAATATCCAGGCCCATCTCTTTCAGCTGACGCCTGATGTCCCCCGACGGGTGGGTGAACGAATGATAGTCCGTCCTGAGCCCCTGTCTAAGGGCCTGGGCACATAACGTCAGCGAAGTCTCGTACCATATGGACTGGGGTTCGAACTCGACCAAATAGTTGGCTCCGAACCTCAACCCTCCCGGGAGTAGTTCTTCGATCAGTGGGAGCCTGACGGTCTCCTCCAAGGTCGGACCTGACTTGTGTCGGGCCTACTTATCCGATTCCGTGGTTGCTCGGTCCGTTTAGTCCATGTCGCCGTCGCCCATGCCGCCTTCCCCTCCTCCTGGCGGCCCGGACGGAGACTTCGTCTTGCCAGCTGCGATGACGTCGTCGATTCTCAGTATCATCGAGGCAGCCTCCGTGGCCGACCTGATGACTTGAATCTTCACAGCGAGCGGCTCGAAGACCTGGCGCTGATACATGTCCTTGACCTTGCCGTCTGCCGCCTCGATTCCGAACCACTTGCCGGTCTCTGTGGCGTGCTTGGCCCGGAACTCTACCTGGGCGTCGATGGGGTCCATTCCTGCGTTGATTGCGAGAGCCAGGGGGATAGATTCGAGCGCCTCGGCGAACTTCTGGGCTGCCAGCTGCTCTCTCCCCGAAAGCTTGTCTGCCCACTTCATAACCTGGGCGGCCGCCTCTGCCTCTGCAGCTCCGCCTCCGGCCACGATCGCTGGTTTCTCAATGACGTCCTTGGTCACCATCAGGGCGTCGTGCAGTGAGCGTTCTCCCTCGTCCACAATCCTCTGGGTCCCGCCTCGGATCAGAAGGGTAACCGCCTTTGGATTCTTGCAGCCTTCCAC
>DATGVR010000118.1:0-4029 GCA_035300255.1 Nitrososphaerales archaeon | reverse complement strand
ATCAGAGAATACGAGAGGCTCGTAGTGTTCAGACTCGGGCGTCTGATCGGGGCGAAGGGTCCCGGGGTAGTGCTCATCTTCCCACTCGTGAACAGGTTCAACAAGATCGACCTCAGAGAAAGGTACCTTGAGGTCCCTCATCAGACATGCATTACTAAGGACAATGCCCCCACCGACATCGACTTCCTAATCTACTACAAGGTCACAGAGGCGACTCAGAGCGTGGTCCAGGTGCAGAACTTCGAGGGCGCTTCCATAGGCATCGCCACCACCACTCTCAGGGCGGTCGTCGGAGACATCCCGCTGGACGAGCTCCTGGCAAAAAGGGAGCAGATCAACCAAGTCCTTAGGACGAAGCTCGACGAGGTCACAGAACGCTGGGGGATCAAAGTGACCAACGTCGAGATCCGGGAGATCAGGCCCCCGCAGGACGTCCAAGAGGCCATGGTCCGACAAATGTCGGCAGAGCGAACGAGGAGGGCTACAGTCACCGAGGCCGATGGGAAACGAGAGGCATCGATTCTAGTAGCCGAAGGGGAGAAGAAATCCAACATCCTCCGGGCAGAAGGGGACAAGCAGGCCGCGGTGCTTAGGGCGGAGGGCTACGCCGGGGCCCTGAACCAAATATTCTCTGCGGCCAAGGGGATTGATGCGAAGACGATGACACTCCAGTACCTTGACACTCTGAAGGCATTGGGGGCGTCGCCTTCGACAAAGTACATCTTCCCCATGGAGTTCACAAACCTCCTGGCTCCGCTCAGAGAGTACGTCAAACAAAGCGACGAAAAGTAGAGCTCGCTTCCTAGAAAAACGCAGTATTACATTTTTTGTTGCAATTCTTGCTTAGAGGCCCAGTCTTATATCCACAAAATTTCATGGGTTGGAGCGAGAGTTTCAAATGTCCGGTCAAGAGGGAGAAACCCAAGCAAGGAGACGGACGGTTGTCGTACTCCAGGACGAGATGAGGCGAGTCCTCGACGCAACCAGAGTTCTCCTTGAGGAATTCAACGGCCTCACCAAAGGCGACAAGCCGCAAGTAGGCGCAGCCATGGAAAGGGTGAAGCAGGCCGAAGAGGATGTCGCTACCCTCAGGACCGCACTGATCAGGGAGCTTTCCCAAGTCGGCACCCTCCTCGTCAACAGAGAGGACATCCTCCGAACTTCGTTTGCCGTGGAAGGAATTTTCGGACACTTAGGCGGCATCGCCTTCAGGATGTCCCAGATATCGCGGGCATCCGCGAAGGACAAGAAGTACAGAGAAGCGGTCGTCGAGTTGCTCGGGCTGCTGATCGACGGTGTTTCAAAGCTGAACGAAAGCATCCGTGCGCTATCCCTCAATCCGGACCAGTCCATCCAGATGGCCTCCCAGGTCCTTCAGATAGAGGCCTCCATCGACAACACCTATCGCGAGGCCTTGGCGATGATCATGAAGAATGCGACCAACGTCAAAGAACTGATGGCAGAAAAGGAGCTTGTAGAATCGATAGAGAACTGCGCGGACGCCATGCTTGCCGCGGCCGACGCCGGCACCATCCTCGCGCTAGGAATGTAACCATGCCGAAGAAGGCGAAGGGGAGGCTCTTCGAAAACAGAATCGTTGTATGGGACATCGAAGCATCGAGACGGCTCTTCAAGGAAGGCTACTATGGCAAGCCCTTGGGGATCCCGAAGCCCAAAGACTTCGAGTTCGACGCCCCCCTGATTCTCGACCTGATGGAGGGGTATTACCTCATGACGAAGAAGGTGGTGGACGTCGAAGACCACTCTGGAAAAGAACTCTCCCTGAAGCAGCTTCATATCATCTGCGAGGCCTCGTACACGGACTTCGCCGAGAAATTCCTCGTCTACAAGAATCTCAGGGAGGCCGGCTACGTCGTCACCCCGGGGATCAAATTTGGCTCAGACTTCGCTGTCTATGAGCACGGGCCTGGGATCGACCACGCCCCCTACATCGTCCAGGTCATGGCACCAGAGTCGAAGATCACAGCTACATCCTTGGTGAGGTCCGGGAGATTGGCCACCACTGTGAGGAAACAGTTCATCATCGCAATCCCGAGCACGGAAGGCAAGTCGATCGAATTTCTCAGATACGATTGGTGGCGCGCCTAGGGCGGTCTCGATGCAGGAGGAGCAGCCGAAACCCGACGCCGTCGGTTCTGAAGCCATTACAGCGGATGCTTGGGTCCTCGTGTACAGGGACAGGAGACGCAGATGGCTGGTCAGACCAAAGGATACGCCAAAGCTACACACGCATCTTGGAATCCTCGATGTATCTGACGTCGTAGGCAAGGAGTATGGAATCACTGTCACCACCACCTTGGGGGACGAGCTGACAATATTGAGACCTACCATCGAGGACCTGGTGATGAAGCTGGCCCGAAAGACACAGGTGATTTACCCGAAGGACCTTGGGCTGATTGCCATCAAACTCGGGGTACACGCAGGCTCACGAGTCGTCGAGACGGGGACCGGGAGCGGCGCCACCACAGCGCTGATGGCCTACCTCGTCCAGCCGACTGGAATGGTGTACACCTACGACCTGAACCCCGAGTTCCAAGAAGTCGCGAGGAAGAATATCGAGAGGCTCGGCCTATCGGATTTCGTGACGTTCAAGATTGCCGATGCAAAGTCGGGCTTCGCAGAATCTGGGATGGACGCCGGGATACTTGACGTCGGCGACCCCTGGGAGGTCGTCCGGAGCATGAGGGAGAGCCTCAAGCCTTCTGCTCCGATGGCCGCCGTTACGCCGACAACAAATCAAGCTGAGAAATTGGTGGCGAAGATGAAGGAGGAAGGGTTCGTGAACGTCGAGACCTTGGAGATTCTATTGAGGCACCTCGAGGCTAGGGTCGGGATGACAAGGCCCTCCAACATAATGGTCGGACACACGGCCTACTTGACCTTCGGTCGGACTACCCTCGGCCCTCGCCAAACATCATAACAGTTTTAAGCGCAATTCGGTCGCGCAGGCAATCCAATGGCCACCAGGGGCTATGCTGAAGATATCTCGACGCTCCTCTTCTCGGTCCCGTTCCTCGCGAGCGGCATCTATGGATTTGTGCTTTGGATTCAGTCTGGGATTTCGCCCGTCCTCCCTACCAGCGTGTATCTGACAGTGACAAGAGATCCAATTCTCTTCATCATAGGCTCCCTTTCGATTATGCTCGGGGTGATGATAGAAGTGAACTCGGCGGACCCTTCCGGCCGACAGGCTAAGCTTGCTTCCCTTAGCAACAACCTCCAATCGATGGCAATCGCAAGCCTGATACTCGTCATTATTTCCGCGCTTTACGCCAACGCCTTCATCGACTTGTCCGGGGCTGCGACCGACTTCATCATAGGAAGGTACGCCCTTGTCTTCCCGGCGATGCTCGTACTCCTCAGCTACCTCCTCACCGCCCGATTCAGGTGGGCTTCACTCACGAATCGCAAGGTCCTTGCCGTCATCGCTCTGCTTTTGGTCCCTGCTTCAATCTACGAGCTCGGGAAGCGCCAACCTGCGCTGGGCCTCGGGGGGGCGCTCGTCTTGCTCATTGTTGGAGTCGCTCTCTTCGTGTTCCCAGAGAGAAAGAAGCCCGCCGCAAATGCGGAATAATGTGACCTCGCTCCGGGGGTAGGCGCGGGATAGGCAACATTGGACCCACTTCTGATATCGTTCGCGACGATCGCGGCCGCCCTTTTCGTCACCGAGCTCACTGACAAAGACGCCCTCCTCATCCTGACGATGGCCACGAGGGTCAGAGCATCAGTCGTCTTTGTGGCAGGTGCGGCAGCGTTCGTCTTCGATACGGCAATCATAGTTTTGCTGGGCTCACTCCTCTTGACGGTTGTACCCATTTTCTGGGTCCGCATTGCAGGAGGCGCCGCCATGTTAGCCTACGGCATCTGGGGGGCCAGGGGGTTCGTCGGCAAAGGAGCAGTGGATAGGGAGGAAACGAGGATCAAGAGGTCCGGGAGCAGCTGGAGGCTCTTTCTGACCCTGCTGGGATCACTGATCTTATTGGACTTGGCCGGGGACGCCACGGAAGT
>DATGVR010000117.1:0-4290 GCA_035300255.1 Nitrososphaerales archaeon | reverse complement strand
ACCACCGAGAGGTCGATGCCGAGCCCTTCGAACAGCGACTTGGCATGATGGCTCTCGCCCTCCCTGAGAAGTCCGTTATCGACGAAGATGCATCTCAGCTCACTTCCCACCGCCTTGTGAAGGATGCATGCAGTAACCGTGGAATCGACTCCGCCCGAGACGGCACAAAGGACTCGACCGTCTATCGAGGCTGCGAAGTCGGCTAGCTCTCGGTCCAGGAAGCTCGTAATGCTCCAGTTCTTGGATGCCGAGCAGGTTGAAAAGACGAAGTTGGAGAGCATTCGTCCTCCCTCCTCGGTGTGCGTCACTTCTGGGTGGAACTGGACGCCGACCTGCATACCGTCTTGGGAGACGACCGCGGCGTAAGGGGAGTTGTGGCTCGCGGCGAGAACTTGAAAGCCCCTCGGAAGTGAGGTGGGAGAATCACCGTGACTCATCCAGCACGTCAGCGTTGGCTTCTTTATACCCTTGAAGATCCCGGAGGGTTTTCGGACGGACAGGGCGGCCTTGCCGTATTCCCTCTTCGAAGCACGCTTCACCACTCCGCCGTGGGCTCTCACCATGAGCTGGTAGCCGTAGCAGATCCCCAAGAGAGGAAGATCGTCATTGAAGAGATTCTTGTCCGGTCGTGGGGCGGATGGCGCGTAGATTGACGCCGGGCCCCCCGAAAGCACCGCGCCTGCGACCCCCCAGCCCCTCAGACGTCTTAGAGGGGTGTGGTACGGCAAGAGTTCCGAGTAGACCCCGAGCGCTCTGATGCGACGGCAGATGAGGTGGGAATATTGACCACCGAAATCGAGGACGACGACTCCGCCGCGGAGCAGGTCGGGTCTCGACAACTTACCCACCCTGACCCGGGGAGGGAGAGTGGGCTCCCAGCTCAAAAGATCCATGGGGCGAAACAAGTCCGAAGCTGGCCACATTCCAGAGGTCGCGTATGCTCTTCGCGCCTCCGTACCCGAAGGCGGCTCTGAGCCCCTCACAGAAGGTCGTTATCGTCTGCTCGACGCCTCCATTCGCCGGGACGTACGCCTCCACCCCCTCGTCGAGCCCTTTCGACGGGACCGAGTACCTGTCGAGGGCGAATCGGACCTTTCTTGCCGCGGCGCTTCCCATCCCCCGGTGCACCTTCATCCTCCGGCCCTGGACGGTGACCACCGGGCCCGGGGATTCATCGCACCCCGCCAGCAGGGCCCCCAGCATCACGGATGAAGCGCCGGCGGCCAGCGCGAGCGACGCGTCCCCCGGCGACCTGATTCCTCCGTCTCCGATGACCGGAATGTCAAGCTTCAACATCGATAGGGCTGTCGCGACCTCGGCTACCGCGTATAGGGTGGGAGCCCCGACGCGTGTGAGTTCAGACGTCACGCAGACCGAACCCGAACCGATCCCAGCCCTGAAACCGTCGACGCGGGGAAGCTCTCTGACAATGTCGCGCACGGCAGCCATCGTCCCGACATTCCCCACGATGAAGTCCCCGGAGAGGTCAGGGAGCACCTTGGCGGCTGCCTTGATGACGTTGGAGTTATGAAAGTGGGCCACGTCGCACACCAGGAAATCCGCGACCGAGTCGACCGCCCTGCACCGTTTTGGGTCCAGCGGCGAGACGGAGGCGCCCACGAGAGGTTTCCCCGCCTCGTCGGCGCTCTTCGGTTCGATCTTCGCGTTCTTCACCTTTCGCAGATTCGAAACCTGGTCCTCGATCGTCATGTTACGATGAAGGACCCCGACTCCCCCGACGCGCGCGAGCGCCACGGCCATCTTCCATTCCGTGACGGTGTCCATGGGCGAGGAGACCACAGGGATGCTCAGCTTGATCTTCCCGGTCAGCCGTGTGGCAAGGTCAATCTCTCGGGGCTCGAGTTCGCTCCTCCCCGGCAGGAGGATGAAATCACGGAAGGTGTACACATTGGCGGCCCCCTTGAGCTTCGTGAGAGAGCTTTGTGGCAAGGCTGTCCTTGCCGACGGTTGTCGGTGGTAGTAGGATAATAAGCATCAGTTTCGTGCTTCTGTTAATTCGCGTCAAAGCGCGAGTGTGGGGAGGGGCGGGATTCGCACGTTAACTTGCTGGTAAATCACACATGCCGAAGAACTAGGTCCGAGTTAAGTGGGATTCGAACTTCCGTACGCCTCAAGCTCTGCTCGAAACTGCTTTTCTTTTCGTCCTATCAGGCTTCTGGGAGATTAAGTGTCTCTCATTTGAGGTGCGGTCGCCGCAACCTGAACTCGAAACAACTGCAGACTTACGTGCTTCGCTTCTTAACGGCTTTCCTAAAGGCTTCAGCAAACCTATCCGAAGCGGATTCTTGAAGATCAGATTCCTTCTCTCGCCGTATCTCATTTGACTCGTCGCTCGATTGGCGACTCCTCAAATGCCAGGATGACGCTCGCAATCTCGCACTGGCTTTTCTCTTTGGTTCGGGTTTTCCGACACTAAGATCCGGGCTTGCGCGGCCGAGTCCAGTCAATTCGGGCTTCAATTAGAATACTCCGAATAGTCTCTCCGCGGAGATCATTAGTGAGTCTGAGGTATTGGCGTTCCTTCTATAGGCACAGTAGGCTTTGGCTTGAATACCCTACTCAGGCCCTTGAGCCCCAACGCGAGGGCCGTGGAAGAAGATAGAGTGATTATCTGTGGTGGCCAGATTTGTGTAGGCGCGAAGCTGGCGAGCAAAGAATCAAGCACCTGCGGCGGTAGTGAGACAGTTGAAATGAATGAGATTACATTATTGACCGCGACCAGGATGAAGGCCGACATGATCAACGTCCACGATTTGAAAGAGCCTACCGTCCTGTAGGTTCGCACGGCGTAGAATACTGCAGATCCCAGAAGGACCATCTGTGCGATGGAGAAGGCGAATAGCGCGTAAACGGTGAGGCTTGCGTGTACCACGCGCGAATCACCTCTGCTTCCTGGCAGCAGTCGCGAAGGCTGTAGCGAAGTTTTCTGCCGGTGCGCTTTTCCTGGGGGTTCCGGTCATGAGTCCTTCGTATGCCCCAAATGAAGAACGAACCTTGAATCCCTTGGACGTTATTTCATATTCTCGCAGGTGTTTGTCGTGGTCGCTTCCTCGCATCTTCATTATGACTAACCCTCTTCGCATCGATGATTCGATTTCGATGAACTTCAGCAGGATGATGGAATCGACCAAGAAACTCATTCCCACGTCCGTTATTGCCATCTGTGCGCCAGCGATTTGAGGTGACTCCCAAAGGAGGATAGGGGTGAGACGCTTCATCTTGAATCCCCTTATGAGGCGAAAGACCTCCTTCCTCAAGTCGCCTTCTGGGACGTACATTGAGAGGTGGCTCACTGAATCAACGACAATCCTGCGCGCATCGATTTCCTTGATCGGCTCGTCGAGCAACGCCTCCGCCCCTCCTTCCTCCACCATGATGCTCGGCGACGTGCAGATGAGTCTGAACTTGTTCTCCTCCTCCAGCTTCTTTAGGTCCCACCCAAAGCTAGCCGCATCACGATATATCTGGTCGGGCATTTGCTCGAAGGTGAGGTATACGCCCGGCTCGTTGAGGTTAGTCGCTCCGTTCACGAGGTACTCCAAGGCGAGTGTCGTCTTGCCTGTTCCTGCCGGGCCCGCAAGCATTACGGCGTCGCCAGTCATGAATCCGCCTTTCAGCATCTCATCCAGTTCAGGTATCCCTGTTGTTGATCTGCTCATAATGAAACAAGTCCTGGAGTTGAGAGATAGGCGGCTACTGCTTCTTGGAGTTCCGCGTCTCTCTCCTTTTGAAGATACAAGACCACGGTCTTTCCGGCCTGCTTCTTTCCCAAGACTCCGAGGTCGAGAAGATCGTCAACTTCTGCTTTAATGGACATGGGACGTCTTCCTATCCTCCGGGCGACCCCGTCGATGCCGTCTACAAGCCCAGGGTTCCCCCTGAAGAGAGTCAGCAGGTCGGCTTTTGTGTCGGAAGACAACAATCTTTGCAGGAGCGATTCTCCGTCGATCATCTTCTATTCCCTCTCGCATCTCGAGCCACCATCACCCTTCGTAGTTCTTCCACGCTATCCTCGAAATTGAATGCGGGTTGCTCCTTCGCGGGCACACCTAAGCGTGCTTGAAGCTCCTTCACTATTGCTTTCTCCAAGACAGGAGTTCCCATTTTGAACATCAAAGTGAGCCTCCGGCCGGTCTCGCCGACGTCGTCCAGGCATTCGCCGAGTTTTAGATGAAAAAACGCGACCTTCGCTCCCCCCTCGCCAATTATGGCCTTCAAGGCGTGCTCCATCGATTGGCCAAGCAACCTAGACAAATCGTGAACTTCATA
>DATGVR010000116.1:0-7082 GCA_035300255.1 Nitrososphaerales archaeon | reverse complement strand
CTAGGATGGACTTGCTCTCCAAGAACGCGGGGATTATCGCCTCTGTCACCAAGGAGGTGGTCAAACACGCTCCCGACTCCGTTCTTTTGATGATGACGAACCCGATGGATGCAATGACCTACATCGCTTTCAAGACTTCGGGCTTCCCAAGGGCAAGGGTCGTCGGCCAGGGAGTACTTCTGGATAACTCGAGGTTCAAGTACGTCTTGGCGAAAAAGCTCGGGGTTTCCCGCGGTTCGATTACCTCTCTGGTTTTGGGCGAGCATGGAGAGAACATGATACCCTTGGCGAGCCACACCTTCATCGCCGGAGTCCCATTGACATCCCTGCTAAGTGAAGCGGAAATCCAGCAGGCAATCGATGATACCAGGAAGGTCGCGGCCGAAGTGATAACGAAGAAGGGGGCAACAGTCTTCGCTCCCGGCAGGGTGGTAGCGAGGATGGCAAAGGCGATAGTCGACGACACGAAGGAGGTCGTTCCCGCATCTGCTTATCTCGAGGGGGAGTATGGGTTGAGCGGAATATGCATTGGCGTCCCCCTAAGGCTTGGGAGCGGTGGAATCGAGAAGATCTACGAACTTAAGCTCTCTGACAAGGAGCGCGATTGGTTCAACAAGGGCGCCGACACTTTGAGGGAAGCGATTTCGACACTTCCCCAATGACACGACAACACTAAAGAACAGACATCGGCGGGCGGCGAATCTGATTTGCAGTTACTCGTGCCGAATGCCCTCCGCTCCCGGATGTCCAAATTCGTAGGTGACGAGCGTGCAAACTGAGTTCGACGTTATCGTGGTCGGCGCCGGCCCCGCGGGTTCGGCAGCCTCCATCGCTCTTGCAAGGAAGGGGGTGAACGTACTCATGCTCGAGAAGGCTCGCGTCCCCGGCGAGAAGAACATGAGTGGCGGAATCATCTACGGCGATTTTCCGGGCGAACCTGGGCTCCTCAGCTTGGTTCCTGACTTCGAAAACAATGCTCCTCTGGAGCGCAGGATACTCTCCCACGAGGTCATCTACCTCGACCACCCAGATGTGAAAAACGGGAGCAGTAGGTACTACCGTCTTTCGAAAGCCTCCCTATCGACCAAGCTGGGTCTCGTTCAGATGGGTTTCGAGTCGGCCCACGATTATTCTGTCCTCCGGGGCCCGTTCGACCGGTGGTTCGCCGAGCTTGCCGTTCAGGCAGGAGCGATACTGTCTAATGAGACTACGGTCGAGGGGTTGCTGAAAGAAGGTGGGGACGTCGTCGGGGTCAGGACTACGAAGGAAGAGCTCAGGGCCAAGCTCGTCATCGACTCCTCAGGGGTGACCTCGAACCTGGTTGAAGAAGCTGGGCTTAGGGGGAGGCTCACCCCACGCCAGCTCTACCACAGCGTGAAGCGCGTCTACAGACTTGCCCCCGAAGCGATCGAGGAGAGATTCAGGGTAAAACAAGGGGAGGGGAGGGCGGTCTTCTTCCTCGGCGATTTCATGCACGGGATAGGGGGTGAGGCGTTCATCTACACCAACAAGGAAACTCTTTCCGTCGGGCTCGTCGTATCACTGGATTCCCTCGTCAGAAAGATCACCGAACGCTTCGATGAGGTAGGCAAGCTTCTCGACATCCTGTATGAGTTTGAGGCGCACCCCATGGTCGCGGAGAAACTAGAGGGGGCCCAGGCCGTCGAGTACTCTGCGCACAACATCCCCAAGGGTTACAAGTCCCTGCTAAAGACGCCCTATGCCGACGGCTACCTAGCCACCGGGGACGCACTGGGTGCATTCGTGAAAATCGGCCCCATGAACGACGGGATGCGTCGCGCCATAACTTCGGGGATTATGGCGGCCTCTGCATACCTACAGGCGAGCACCTCGGGCTCGTTCAAAGCCAAGAACCTGTCGAGGTACAGGGCCCTCCTGAAATCAGTTTACGAAGACGTCAACCGGTCTGGGAGGGACAGCTTCCTGTCAGAGAGCTCCTTCACATACCGAACCCTTCCCCGGCTACTTTTTGGTACCCGCATACTATCGAGCGTTTTCAGGTTCGAGCCGAAGATCCATGAAACGGGAATGGGCGAGGCGACCTCACGAGTGCAGCAGGGGAATAGATTGCTCAATTGCGACGAGGATGAATCCTACTCCCACATCAAGGTCGACGATGCCTTGGCTTCAAAGTCCGTCACGAAGCCTTGGGTTCCCACTTGCCCGACCAACTGCTTTACCCTAGACACTTCCAAAGGGGCCTTCTCATCCTTCAAGGACCTATACTTGCATAACCTAGAGCTCGGAAGACAGAGCACGGGAGGTGGCAGCACAAGCAAGGCATTCTCCCAGACCCTGGACGACATCGCCTCGGGACAACTCAGATTCGACCATGCTGCTTGCGTTTCATGCGGCACCTGCGGCGCAATCGGCCCTCCCGAATTGGTCGCGTTTTCTCATGAAAGGAACGGCCACGGGGTAAGATACCGATACGGCTAAGGCTCCTAAAGTCTGTACCATGAAGGCCAAATAACTCGCAAGATCCGGAGGCAGGCGAGGCGACAATTTTTTGGAGGTTCCCTGGGTTTCACTGGCGGAAATAGAAAAAGCACGCGACAGAATCGCTGGCTCTGTCGTCAGGACCCCTCTCGTCCCGGCGTCGCGTTTCGAAGATGATGGTGTTTATCTTAAGCTTGAATGCCTCCAGCCCACGGGGAGCTTCAAAGTCAGGGGTGCCTGGAACAGAATTAGCACGTCGACGGATGAAGAACGCAAAAGGGGCTTCGTGACCGTCTCCGCAGGGAACCACGGGCAGGCCCTAGCCTGGGCTTCCAAGAGAGTGGGGGCAAAGTGCACGGTCTACGTCCCCAACGACGCCGTTGAGAGAAAGGTCGAATCCATCATGTCGATGGGCGCCACGATAATCCGGCGTCCACACCAGGAGATTATGGAATCGATGAGCGATGACAGGATGACCAAACTAGGAATGACATTCGTGCATCCGTTTGCTGACCCTAAGGTGGTGGCGGGGCAAGGGACCATCGGGCTGGAGATCCTCGAAGACATGCCGGGTGTGAGGACCGTGGTGGTCCCGGTCGGGGGCGGAGGGTTAGTGAACGGCATCGCACAAGCCATCAAAGCGAAGAAGCCCGAGGTGAAATTCTATGGAGTCCAGGCAGAAGGTGCAGCTCCATTGCCGAAGTCTCTAAAGTCAGGGGTCGCTGAGGACGTTGGGGAGCCCAAAACAATCGCAGACGGCATAGGGGCCACAAGAGTCTATGACTACATGCTCCCATTGTTCAAAGAGAACCTGACCGGGGCCTTCACCGTGACGGACGAGGAATTGAAGCTCGCCATGGGAAGGCTCGCGAAAGAGTCTCACGTCCTGGTCGAACCAGCCGGAGCCGCGGCTCTCGCAGGAGCTATGAAGCATGGTGAAGAGTTGGAAGAACCGATTGTCTGCGTAGTGAGTGGTGGAAACGCCGACCCAAAGTTGATGCGCGAGATATTGGACAATCACCTACCCAGGGAAACATCCTGACATGAAGGTCCTTTTCGTTGGGGCCAAGGAAGTAGACCAGCTGCTGCCGATGGCGGAATGCATCGGGGTCATGGAAAAGACGCTGAGGCAGATGGCCCGCGGCGGGGCGACTTTTCCGCCTCGTTCCGTAATGCCCCTCCCCGGAGGAATCGGAGTCCTGGGCCTGATGCCCGGGAACATCGGTGCCGAGGAGTTGATGGGTCTGAAAGCGGTGAGCGTATTCCCTTCCAACGAAGGAACTCCTTACGAATCACATCAGGGTGCGGTTCTGGTTTTTGAGACCCAGCATGGTTCCCTCCGCGGGGTCGTGGATGCGGGTTCGATCACCAGGATACGTACCGCGGCCGTGAGCGGAGTTGCAACAGACATTCTTGCAAGAAAAGACGTGCGAGAGCTCGCAATCCTTGGCTCCGGAACCCAGGCCATAAGCCACCTGGAGGCTATGCTCGAAGTCCGACCATCTCTTGAGAAGGTCAGAGTTCATTCCCGGAATCCCGCAAACGCCAAAGCCTTTGCAGCCAGAGAGTCCTCCGACCGCAAGCTCGACGTGCAAGCCGTGAATGAAGCCAAAGATGCGGTGAAGGGTGCGGACATTATCTGCACAACTACTGCCTCGAGGACGCCCGTACTCTTGGGGTCCTGGATGGACCCGGGAATCCACGTCAATGCCATAGGTGCATCCCGCCAGCCGTCGAGGGAGCTTGATACTGAAGCGATAGTTCGAAGCCGGTTCTACGTCGACAGTAGACAATCCGCTTATCTCGAATCCTCCGACTTCCTCGTGCCGAAATCGGAAGGTGCCATCCAAGAAAGCCATCTGATAGGAGAGATCGGGGAGGTTCTAGAAAGGAAGGTCGAAGGCCGTTTGAAACCAGAAGACATCACGGTCTTCAAGTCGCTCGGGTTGGCAATCGAAGATCTGGCCGCAGCCCAAAGTGTCTGTGCCAAAGCATCATCGACGGGCGCGGGTACGTGGATAGATTTCGGTTCGGAAAGACGTCTTCCGACCTAACATCAGCTCCAACCAAAACTAAAGCCCGTCTGCGGGACATCGACGTCTAAGACTCATATACGAAGGGATTTCAGCGGGCTCGCAGAATTCTATGTCTCATCAGTACCTCGGCAGGCTCGACAAAGTCGTCAGCCAGCACGAAGAATGGAGGTTGAAGGAATGTCTAAACCTGATCCCTGCCGAGAACAGGGGAAGCCCCCAGATGCGGGCCATGCTAGCCTCGGATTTTGGGAACAGATACACGGCCCCGGACATGTTCTACAGGGGAACGAGATATTCGGACGAACTGCTTTCCCTGACAGAGGAGCTTGCCAGGAAGGTCTTCAACGCAAGGTACTCCGATGTCCGTCCTCTTTCTGGGCACATCGCCAATATGGCGATCCTCATCTCGCTGACAAGGAACGGCGACAAGATCCTTTCGGTCTCGCCCGAGGAGGGAGGGTATCCAGGAATCGCCCGCCCTGGGCTCGCTGAGCTACTCCACCTTGAGAACCTGTACTTCCCCTACGACCACGCGGCCGTGAACATCGACGCAAATGAGGCGGCGGTGCTGGTCAAATCTGCAGAGCCCAAGCTCATTCTGTTCGGAGCGAGCCACATAGTCTTCCCTCAACCAGTGAAGGAGGTGGGGATACGGGCGACAGGAACCATAGCCTACGATGGGTCTCACGTCCTGGGTTTAATCGCAGGCGGAGAATTCCAGGACCCCCTGAGAGAAGGCTGTTCCCTTCTTTACGGTTCTACGCACAAGAGCCTCCCGGGACCACAGGGCGGGATTATTCTCTCGAACAACGACGAGGTCTTTGGGGCCGTATCGGGACGTGTGTTCCCGGGGATTGTTGATAATGTCCATCTGAACAGAGTCGCAGGATTGGCCGTCGCGCTCCTGGAGATGATGCAGTTCGGCAAGGCCTATGCACAAGCAGTCGTCAGAAACTCCAGGGCCCTGGCGAGGGCCCTGGTCGCAGAGGGAATCAGAGTACGCGGGGCCGCCCAAGGGTACACAAAGTCGCACCAGGTCCTCCTCGACTACGATGGGACGAAACTCGTGTCCAACGCGGCCAGGCTCGAACAAGCCAACATCATAGCCGACAACGGGGGTCGCCTCGGGACTTCTGAGTTGACAAGGATGGGGTACGGCACGAAAGACATGGAGACGATTGCGGAGCTGATAGCAATGGTCATCCTCGGGAAGAAGCCCGTCGATTTCGTGCAGAAGAGGGTGAAGTCAATGGTCAAGCAATTCCAGGAACCGAAGTACGTCCTCCAGTCAGTCCCAAAAATTCTCGAATAGCCTACTTGTGGACGATTCCCAAGGACTCGTCCGTCATCTTCATCGATTCTTCTCTTGAGTACCCCCCCGCAAGAGCCCTGATGGCGTCGATGTTTTCCGGGGCGACTATGGACTCCTGGTGTACCGCCAAGAACATGTGCGCTTCCCCGTCCACCACCGTGACCGAGTCACGCCAGACTGTAGCCTCGTAGACGTCATTGCGGTCCCTCCCCATTTCTCTAGCCCAGTCCATAATGTTGGCAGTTGACTTGAACCCTGACTTCCCGTCGACAAGTGTCATCCTGGGGGCCCGCTCGAGGGCCATCACCACCTCTTCTTTTGTGGCAGGCCTCTTCAACGAAAGTATGATACTGTGAAGGTGCATGTGAGTCGTCGGGACCTTGTACGCCATGGTGACAATTGGAATGTTTGGCAGGACCGACTGGACGTCGGGGCCATGGTGAGAAGGAACGGTAGTAGGGTCAAGTACCACGGCGTCTATCGGGCCTTTCTTGACATCGTCAGGGTCGGTAGCTCTCCGCGCCAGCACGGCCCGGGCCCTTGAAACCCCAATCGCCCCGTCGACGGCTCCTATGGTCCTGCACAGCCCGGTCGTATTGCAAGAGACGACTCTGACCATCGTCTTGCCGACGGCATCCTCAAAGTTGCACTGCGCGACGAATGAGGTTCCTATTAGTTGGTGCTCCTCGCCTCCCTGGAAGACGGCCTTGATGCCCGCCTGCTGGTAAGCTGCTTTGTTCGTCGGGCCGTTGTCGTCCGGGGCCCCGTCCACAACTACGTCCACCCTCTGCAGGAGGTCGTTGAGGGTTCCCTTCATGTTGTATCCGGACGAGTTGAAGGCCTCCAGGCTTTTCAAGTTCAGCGCATACAGGGGAATCCCTTTCTTGTGAGCTATGGCATACTTGTAATGCGGGTTTGCTGCGGTTACTCCAACTAATTCCATATCCTTCTGCTTTCGGACCGCGTCCGCGACCCTCCGGCCCACGGTGCCGTAGCCATTGACACCTATTCTGATCATTGCTAGGCTCGCGACGCCCCATTCATCTTATAGCGTTACCCCCGATGTCGCCCCACTTCTCAGCGGACCGCTCCAGGGCGTCGATCAATGGAAGTCTCTTCCCCGCGAGATATTGGACCAAGGCCCCGCCTGCCGTGCTTATGTGGTCGATCTTGTCGTGGATGCCGTACTTGCGAAGGGCGGTCGAAAGGTGGCCCCCGCTTATGATCGTGGTCCCAAGAGAAGAGGCCATGGCCCGCAGCAGGCCTTCAGTCCC
>DATGVR010000115.1:0-8963 GCA_035300255.1 Nitrososphaerales archaeon | reverse complement strand
GCAATCGAGGCCCTGCTCATGGGGGCGACCAGTTCGCTTCTTCCCGTGCCGTGACTCGGGTCGGCGATGACTGGGAAGGGTGTCTCCCGTCTGAGAACAGGAATGGCGTTGAGGTCGAGCGTAAACCTAGTTTGGGGCTTGAAACTCCCTCCCATCGGAGTTATTCCACGCTCGCACAACATTATGTGTCTGTTGCGATTCGCCACTATCCTCTCTGCGAAGCTGAGGTATTCGTCGATCTGTGCGGCGAAGCTCCGCTTGAATAGGATGGGTTTCCCGGTCCTTGCTGTCGCTTCGATCAGGTCCTGGTTGAACATGTTGCGGGCGCCGATTTGCAGAACGTCTGCGTATTTCGCCACAGTCTCGACATCAGCTTCGCCCCTGACCTCCGTGATTGTTGGAAGGTCGAGGTCCTTACCGGCCGAGTGCAAGTGCTTCAGACCTTCGAGGCCCAGACCCTGGAAGGAGTGTACCGATGTTCTCGGCTTGTAGGCTCCGCCCCTCAATATGTGGGCACCAGCCTCCTTTGCCTGCTTGCCAATGCGATAGATTTGCTCGTAGCTCTCGATGGAGCAAGGGCCGCACATGTATACGGGCGGATGGTCACCACCGATCGATATCCCTCGGACCTTTACGACCACGTTCCTCTGAATGTAGCTGCGGCTCACCAGCCTGTAGGGGACTTGTATCCTGATTGCGTCGTTGACCCCTGGCATCATCTTGATTTGGTCGAAGTCTAGTTTCTTTTCGTCCCCGACTACCCCGATTACGGTCTGGAATTCCCCGGACGAAACATCAGGTTTTAGGCCAGCAGAAACGATCTTGTGGATTACAGCCTCGAGTTGAGCATCTGTCGCGTTGGGTTTCATTACGATGCTCATCGAAAGCCCTCCTGATCAGTCACTGAAGTGTTGACGGGTTCCGCCAGCCGACTCAAAATGAACGACGCTGATGACGGCATTCGTCCATCTGCGACCGGGGTTTCGGCGTTCAGAGAGGATACTTTAGTTCGAGAGGGAAGCCCTGCGCGGGCACCAGATATCGGCTGGACATCACACTGAACCGAGGTCTCACCGAAGAAGCCCCATTTAAACGGAGCGACGTTTCTATGGCTATTCGAACTCGAATGCGTGCATTCATCCCAAAGCCTAAATATCGTACGCCTCTCATGGTCTTTGAGCTAGCATGAGGTGTCAAAACGGAGGCGGTTCATTTTATCGACCGCTGGCTCACGCTCGAAGCTAGTGTAACGTCAAAGAAAGAAGTTTTTCGTCGCCCCCGCAAGAAGCAACTGACAAGTAATTCTGAACCATTGGTGGGAGTCGATGCCTAGGAGGACCGGTCCCCTGGCCCCGCTTCAGAATGCCAATGGGAGGACACGCATTTGCACCTCGGTCACAGGGCCGACTGTATCCCAACTTGCAGAGAAAGCGGAGGGAGCCTTGGCCGAGGGGACTGACCTGGTTGAGTTCAGGATCGACATGTTGCGCTCCCCCATCTTCGACGAGATGAAGACCGAACTCAGGAAGTTTGCTCCGGTGTCTGTGTTTACACTTCGCCCTGCCCGGGAGGGTGGCGGGTTCGTAGGAAAGGAGGCACGCCGCCTCGAACTGATCAGGGCCCTGGCGGGATTGAAACCAGCACATCTGGATGTAGAGCTCCGGACCCTCGAAGCGAACCCTGGTTTGCTGTCCAAGAAGCCAGCTCAGAGTCTGATTGTCTCCTGGCATGATTTGGTCGGAACTCCTGGCCGTGCACGGCTGAACGCAATCATGACGAGGTCGGAATCGTTCGGCGGCCTAAGCAAACTCGTCACCACCGCGGATGATGCGGCCGACAACATCGCAATCCTTTCTCTCTATGACCGGCCCGGACGACGGCCGATCGCTTTCTGCATGGGAGACCGTGGAGTCTTCTCTCGGGTAATGGCGATGCAACTTGGAAGCCCCATGGCTTACGTCTCCCTTGCCGGCGACCCGACGGCTTCCGGACAACTGACTCTGGGCCAAGCGCTCGCGATTCGGAGGAGGCTACAGGATGCCTGAGCGGTACGTCCTCATCGGAGAGAACGTCTCCAGTTCGCCTTCTCCCCGTATGATGAATGCTGCCTTCGAGGCCCTAGGCCTAGATTCCGTCTACGAGACTTCTAACATCGGAAGAAACCAATTGAGCGTCGACTTCGCGAAGCTCAGGGATGCAGGGGTGAGCGGCCTCAATGTCACGGTCCCACACAAGTCCTCGATGGTCCGTTTTCTTGATTCGCTCGACGAGTTTTCGTCAAGGATTGGGGCAGTAAATACAGTCAAGCGGGAGGGGGCGTCCTACGTGGGCTACAACACGGACGTCGACGGGGTGCTGGGGCCACTGAAGTCACGGGGGCATTCGAGGATCAGGACAGCCTTCGTTCTTGGTACGGGCGGAGCCTCGCGTGCGGTCTGCGAGGCCCTGCGCCAGCTTGGATGCGAAGAACTGGTGGTCTTCTCGAGGGACCCTCGCAGGGCCGGGGACTTTCTCCGATTCATGGGGGCTGCACTCCCCGGGGTGCGCCTCAAGGTAACTTCGATTGGCAGCCCTCCTCCATGGAATCCCGAGCTCGTCTTCAATGCCTCCCCCATTGGCACGAAGGGGATTCCATTGCCGCCGGAGGTCCCACGTATGCTCGCGGAAGGATCGATCGTGTTCGACGCGGTCTACTTTCCCGTGGAGACAGAGCTGATAACTCAGGCCAAGCAAAGAAACTGCACTACTATCTGCGGGCATGAGATGCTCCTCCACCAGGGTGTGAAAGCTGTGCGGATCTGGACAGGTCGAAACGCCCCTGTCCAGGTCATGAAGACGGCTCTTCTGGAGACCCTCGGAGTGGTTGCAAGCTGATTGGAAGAGCCAAGGCGATGGGGGCCATTACCTTGGTGAACGCGATAGCCTCTGGCAAGGGTGCGACGGTCTCCGTTGAACTTCCTACCACCGCCAGGGCGGAGATTAACGAAGAGAGAGGAGGGTGGAATGTGTTCATGAACGGCCGGAAGCAGCGGTCCTCCCTCGCAATGGAGGCCATCCGAGGCTCCATCAAGATCTGTGGGAAGGACCCTGCCAGATATTCTGGCTCCGTTGAGACTACGACTTCGGCGGCGGCCGGCGTGGGCCTGAAAACTTCGTCCTCGTCCTCGGTGGCGATAATTCTCGCGGTGCTCTCGGCCTTGGGAGTGAGCTCCTACGAACCGGAGGAGGTCGCCCGATGCAGCGCCTCCTCGGCATTGGCTGCAGGTGTGAGCGTCACCGGTGCGATGGACGATGCGGCCTCCTGTCTTCTGGGAGGGATGAACTTCGCCGACAATTCGGGAATGAAAATCGTAAGCTCGGCCCCGGTCGGTCGCAGGTTGCCCGTGATAATCACGGTGCCGCCGAGGAAGAGCCGGAGAGCTTCGGTGGAGGTCAACTATGTCAGGAGGTTCTCCAAGATATCTCAGTCAATCTTCAGCCTTGGGAGGCAGGGCAAAATCTGGAAGGCCATGACACTGAACGGGCTTCTCTATTGTTCGATCTACGGCTACCCTCCAATTGACGCCCTCCAGGCGATGGAGGGGGGCGCACTGGGCGCGGGCCTCTCTGGAACTGGGCCTGCAGTCGCGGCTGTGTTCGAGGACCGGAAGGAGGCCGAGCAGCTCGCAAGGGTCTGGGAAGAAGGAGGCTCCAAGGTGATTAGGACCGAAACGAGCGACGGAGGCGCGACTTTTGGCAACTAGGGTATCCTTGGTCGCAAAAGGAAAGCTCAGGGGAAAGGTCAGGGTGCCACCCAGCAAGAGTTACACACACAGGGCTGTCTTGATGGCGAGTCTGGCCCGGGGGAAGAGCAAGGTCTCCAATCCCCTAATCTCGAGAGACACGCTCGCAACCATCCAAGCCTGCAGGGCCATGGGGGCCAGAATTGAGGAAGATGGTCCATCCCTGAGGATTGTCGGCTCCGAGCCCTCGGCGCCCGATGACGTAGTGAATGCCGAGAACTCTGGGACCACTCTAAGGTTCATGACCTCAGCATTCTCGCTTGCACAGAGTGGATACATCGTGCTCACAGGCGACGCAAGTACCAGAAGAAGGCCCATGCAGGGGCTCTTGGACGCCCTCTCAGGACTGGGAGCGAACGCCAAATCGTCGAAGGGAGATGGATTCGCGCCGATAATCATCGGCGAAGGCGGGATGGGTGGCGGAGACACAGAGGTTCGTGGGGACGTGTCTTCTCAGTTTGTCTCGTCCATCCTGATTGCGTCCCCCCTGGCGAGAGGGGACTCCTCCCTCAGGGTCTTTGATGCCGTCTCGCGTCCATACATTGATGCCACCCTGCGGCTTTCCGAGCTTCATGGGATCGAAGTGGACCGCGAAGGTTATTCGAAATTCAAAGTCCGAGGGCGCCAGGAATACAGACCCTGCGATTTCTCGGTCCCAGGGGACTTCAGCTCGGCCTCGTTCCTGATGGCCGCTGTGGCGCTTGTCGGCGGGACAATAGAGCTCCTTGGACTGACGACGTCCCTTCCTCAGGGGGATTCGACCATGCTCGATATTCTGGACCGGATGGGAGTGGAAGTGGAACGCCGGCAAGGCTCCGTCCTAGTCCGTGCAGACGGGGGAGAGTTGAATGGAGGACGATTCGATCTGTCAGACACCCCCGACCTCCTTCCTGTTCTTTCCGTCCTTGCGCTGAAATCCGGCGACCCCGTGGAGATAACCGGGGTGGCCCATGCGAGGTTCAAAGAGACTGACAGAATCAGAGTGACGGCGGAAGGACTGACGATGATAGGAGCCCACGTCAAGGAAAGGCCGGATGGCCTTAGGATTTCCAAACCCGACCGCTTCGCCAAGGCGGTTTTGGACGCACACGACGACCATCGCATGTTCATGGCCTTCTCCCTCGCATCCCTCCTCGCGCCGAGAAGAGTCGGAGTCGTCGGCGCGGAGAGCCTCGACGTGTCTTACCCTTCGTTCTTAGATGACATGAATAAGTTGGGCGTCAGAGTGGCCAAGGCATGAGCGGCAACGCCATCGGGGAGCGATTCCACCTTCTCACGTTCGGGGAGAGCCATGGAAAATGCATCGGCGCCGTGCTCGACGGCTGCCCCGCGGGCCTGCCTCTCAGCGAAGAAGACGTCCAGCCGGAGCTCGACCTCAGGAAACCTGGCCAGTCAATAGTGACGACCCAGAGGATGGAGGAGGACAGGGTCGAGATAATGTCGGGGGTCTTCAACGGGCACACGACGGGCGCGCCGATAATGATGATGATCAGAAATGCCGACAAGGATTCGAAATCCTACGAGGCCATTAGGGACACGCCCCGCCCCGGCCATGCAGACCTGGTGGCCAGCATAAAGTATGGCGGCTTCAACGACCATCGAGGTGGTGGAAGGTTCTCGGGCAGGATAACGGCCTCCTTTGTGATGGGAGGAGCGGTTGCCAAGAAGCTTCTCAGGCAGGCCTTCGGCCTGGAAGTGATTGCCTATTCGCTCGAGCTGGGCGGAGTACGGGCGGAAGGGTTCACCGTGGAGGAAGCTGCAAAGAACAGGTATTCGAACGAAGTCAGAGCTCCTACCCCCAAGGCCGCTGACGAGATGAAAAAGAAAATCGTAGAAACAAGAGGCAAAGGGAACAGCCTTGGCGGCATCGTGGAGTGCGTGGCACTCAACGTGCCTGTGGGGCTGGGAGAGCCGGTCTTCGCATCGCTGGACTCGGACCTGGCCAGGATTGCTCTATCGATACCAGCGGTCAAAGGGGTGGAATTCGGCTCGGGCTTCTCCTCGACTAGGATGACCGGGCTTGAAAACAATGACGAGTATTTTTTCGATGGGAAGAAAATCGTCACTCGAACGAACAACTCCGGGGGGATTCTGGGGGGACTGTCCAACGGCATGCCGCTGGTCTTCAGGGTGGCGTTCAAGCCTGCATCCTCCATTGCGTCCAAGCAGAAGACGGTCAGTCTGAAATCAGGGAAAGAAGCAGACTTGGTCGTCCCCGGCAGGCATGACCCGACCGTTGTCCCGAGGGCGGTGCCCGTCGTCGAGAGCGTCACTGCGCTCGTGTTAGCCGATCACGCCTTGAGAGCAGGGCTGATGCCCCAGGTGCTTGGAAAGCGTGGATGAACCAAAGATAGACCGGAAGGATCTGACTGAGCTGAGGGTTGAGATAGCGCAGGTCACGAAGGAGATCATCCGACTTGCAGGCATGAGAACCAGGCTCGGTGGCCAGGTCGGTATAATCAAGATGCGAGATTCGCTCCCGATTGAGGATGAGGGCATGGAGGACGCCCTCATCAGGGAAGTCATAACAGAATGCGAACGGGTCGGGCTGGACAGGAGGACCGGCCTCAAAATTCTGACGGTGTTGCTCGCTGAATCAAAGAAGGCTCAGGGAGAGCAGGAGAGGAAGCCTCCTGCGCCAATCTTCTCGCGAGCTCTGGAACAACAGCGCAAAGGGGTGAAGCTTGTGAGGCTCGACGTCGGAGAGCCTGACTTCCCCCCTCCCAAGGCCGTCCTCCAAGGATGCTCAGACGCTCTTTTTGGTCTCAAGACACACTACACGGAGTCTCGAGGGATTCCCGAGCTGAGAGAAGCCCTGCGCCGGTACCTGGTGAGCAAGCATCGCTTCCAGGCGGAAGACAGCCAGGTCGCGGTCACACCCAGCGGGAGATTCGCTGTCTACTGCGCGTTGGCCAGCGTCCTCAGCGAGGGGGAAAGTGCCGTCGTCTTGGAACCCAACTGGCCAGCCTATCGAGACGTGCTGCATCAACTTGGAGTCAGGCCCAGCATCGTCCACACGAGCTTCGATGAACGATGGACACCATCGGCCGACCAGGTCGAGGAGGCGATACGTCCGAACACGAGAGCCATTATCGTCAGCTACCCCAACAACCCTACGGGTAAGGTGCTGTCCCCCGGCCTGTTCAAGGAGATTCTCGAATTGGCGGACGACCACGGTTTGACAGTCGTGAGCGACGAGATATACAACGAGTATGCTGAGAAGCCGTGCCCGAGCGTCCTCGAAACTACTCCGAAGAAATTCGTGCTCACATCGTCTTTCTCCAAAACCTGGTCCATGACAGGATTCAGGGTGGGGTATGCGGTCTCCTCAAAGGAGACGATCGTGAACATATCAAGGATGATTTCCCTGATGATAACCTCGGTCCCCGAGTTCATACAGTGGGGCGCGATCAAGGCCCTGTCCGCTGATGAAGACGTGAAGAGGAACGTAAGGGCGATGCAGGAGAGAGTAGATGCGGCCTGCGAAGAGCTCGATAAGATCGACTCCCTAGAGTATGCGAGACCAGACGGGGCGATGTACGTCTTCCCTAGAGTGAACAAGCAGGGAGAAACGGGGGATTCATTCTCAGAGAAGCTATTGACGAACGGGGTCAGCGTCGTGCCAGGGAGCGTCTTCGGGGACTACGGGGACTTCTTCAGAATCTCTCTGGGCCAACCAAGGGAGGTAATTACGAATGGAATCAGGAAGATGGGAGAACTTTTCGCTTGAAGGTCGCAGTCATCGGGGCTGCGGGGGCGATGGGGTCCTTCTTTGTCAAGTATTTCCTCGGAAAGGGGCAAGATGTCGTTGGCTCCGACGCGAACCGGGTCGCGGGCTTTCCTGCTGGGTTCACATTCGTAGGCTCCAACCGCGATGCAGCGCTCGGCGCTGATGCCGTCATAGTCGCGGTGCCCATGAGGATGACGGCCAATGTGGTCCGTGAAATTTCCCCATCCTTGAAGCGGGGCGCGAAATTGGTCGAGATGACTTCCGTAAAGGGCAGGATGCACGCTGAATTGAGGAGAATCATCGCCCTCAGGAAAGCGACTCTGCTGTCAATCCATCCTCTGTTCGGCCCCTTATCAAAGTCAAAGAACCTTAAGATCTGTGTGATCGGAAACAGACGCGACGAGGCCTCGGCCCGTCTTCTCTTCCCCGGGGCGAAGACGATTCTGCTTGGCGCGGAGGAGCATGATAGGCTCATGGCATATACGCTCTCCCTGGTCCACCTCCTGAACCTGGCCTTCGTGTCAACGGTCGACAGTGGGGTCGGCGTCAAGGAGTTCAGGAGAATCGCTACGCCCCTCGCGTCTGCGCAACTGGACCTGGGGCAGGCTGTACTTTCTCAGAATCCACTTCTGCTCGCCCATATTCAAGCAGAAAACCCCTTCTTGCCCGATGTTCTCTCCCATGTCATTTCTCAGCTTGAAGGATTCAGGGGATGGCTGGAAGAGAAAGACATAACAAAATTTGAGAAGCAATTCTCCGGACTCGCGGCCAGGTTCAGAAGGACGGGTTTGGACGACGCTTTGCGATGGGTGTACCTGGCCTCCAACTCGTCGCCCTAGTTGAGTGCAATGCTTGCTGAGCCCCGATGCCTTTGCCATCACGTATGGGGGTCTGTCAGATGAACATACTGGCAAGGCCGAGGAATCCGGCCACAACGATGAGCAGGGCCCCAGTCTGGGCGATGATGCCTTCGACGCCTGCGTAGGCGAAGAGACCCCCTACGAAGAATCCGCCGCTCCAGAGCCTGTGCTTGAGGCGCCCGGCCAGAATTATGACCCCGACACCGAGCACGAGGCCCAGCACCAAGGACGTGGGCCCGAGGATTGCTGAGATGATGAGTACAAGGCCTGCGACCAACGCCACAGCTTTCGCTACCGAAAGCACTTCGTGCTTAATCGCTCTTTTCCAGAACCATTTCGAAATGAAGTTCAATTTCTTGCACCAAGAACATTCGTTACCGGCCTAATCTATCAATCTACGGTTTTGAACGGCTACCTCCTGAATACCCACCGGTGGTAGCTCATTTGCTCTTGTAACAAAAGTAGGGGTAGCCGCCGTTGACCATCCCCACTGCCATGTCGACGATTTTCTCCGACACTTCCTTCCATCTCTGGTCCCAGTCGATGCCCTGAACCACGAGCTCCTTCTCGTCTGCTCCTATCTTGGATGGG
>DATGVR010000114.1:0-5921 GCA_035300255.1 Nitrososphaerales archaeon | reverse complement strand
TTCGTCAGTGATCCTTGGGCAGAAGTACAACAAACTAAGCGTGTTGCAGTAGAAATGAGTCCAAAGCGCTTTGTTCTGACGGCTTTAAATAACAAAAATAGAGCATCTTTTGGCGCATTGACGGTTACTACGGAATCCGCGAATTTTCCCCGTTTCATCAGAGGCGTGACCAGTCGGGTGGAAACCATGGAGAAGATGATCCCTCCCTTCAACGAAATATCGTTCTGGCTCATCGTCAACGTTGTCTTCTTCCTCTACATCGGACTCTTCCAACTCGTCAACGGGAACGGCCCTATCCTGTACGTTGCCGGAGGGAGTTACCTCTCCGCCGGGGCCGTCGTCCTCGGAATTGTCTACCTCTTGTTGTGGATGTTGCGAAGGACCAACAAGAAGTTAGCAGACCGATGGATTATGATATTGTCAGGTCTTGCAGTCCTAGGAGACCTGATCTTCGTCGCAGGGCCTTCGTTTGGCTCCTTCTCAGCAGACAGCGCCATCTTGGATATCGTAGGGTTGCTCCTGTTCCGGGCGACCTACCAGGATTACCGAAGTCCAGGATAAAGCAATCCGCCTTCAATCACATTTCTCTTCCATAACCGGACAGGCGCGGTCGCGTTTGACCTTGTCGTTCCGCTTGTTAAAACGAGCATATCATACGGTCACCCACATTTGAGCAATTCTCTTCTAAGGAGCCTCTACGAAATTCCGCCTAGGCAGTATGGAGTCCGTAGGAGAACTGCGAAGGTCACTGGAAGTAGTGTCGAAGGAAAGAAGGTACACAGTCATCGCTAGCCTTCCGAAGAACAGCACCTCTCTCGCCGTGCAGGCGGTCGAGGGGGGCGCGGATGCTGTGATGCTCAACATTGACGGGGACGAAGGCGCCTCCCCAGAGCACTTCGGAAGCTACGACCTCCACGACGCCTATCTCAATGACGTGATATCAACGGTTTCGGTCCCGTGCGGCATATTCATCGGAGGGGGGAAGATGGTCACCGAAGACTATTGGGAAAAAGTAATGTCCAGCTCCTTCAGTTTCGTGGAGATGTACGCCCACCAGATGCCGACCTTTGTCCTCTCGGACCATCGCGTCAAGAAACTAAGCGCGATTTCCGCCGGGTACATCCTCGAGCAGGTGAAGCAACTCTCCTCGATGGAAGGCCTGGATGCCATCGACTTGGCGGCCGTCCCCCGTCAGGCTAGGGGTGCCCCTTTCAGCGTCCTTGACTTCGCGACCCTCGGGGTAATAGTAAACCTCTCGACAAAGCCCGTTTTCCTAAGGACCCAGAAGAAGATGACGCAGGGGGACTTAGATATGGTCGCATCCATCGGTGTAAAGGGGCTGGTTGTCGACCCTTGCATCCTCTCGGGGACTGATGAAGCGTATAAGGACGAGATAGCCGGCCTTAGCCCAAGAGGCGGGCTGACTGAAGACCAATAGGACCCAGGCTATCATTCTCGCCGGAGGGCTCGGCACGAGGCTGAGGCCCTACACATTCCTGCTTCCGAAACCGATGCTCCCGGTAGGCCCCAAGCCGATCATGGAACACATCCTCGAGTGGCTGAAGGGGGCGGGGATCTCCGAAGTGGTCGTCTCCACCGGATACCTCGGCAAGATGCTTCAGGAGTACTTCGGGAACGGGTCCGAGTGGGGGATGGAGATAAAGTACGCCACGTCTCCCCACCCAATGGGGACGGCCGGCCAGCTCAAGGCCGCCGAGTCGAAGATCCGAGGAAGGTTTGTGTGCGTCTATGGCGATGCCCTCCTTAACTTCGACCTGCAGAAAGCCCTTGACTTCCACGCTCAAAAGAAAGCCACAGCCACCATGGTCCTGATGAACTACAGCGCCGAAATGAAGTACGGTTTCATGGAGACCGACAAGAACGGCCGACTCATCGAGTGGAAAGAGAAGCCAAAATTCTCGGGGTACATCAACGTCGGCTGCTATGTGATGGAGAAGGCTTTCCTGAAGTACATCCCGCCCGGCCGGATGTACGAAATGAACAATGCATTCAACGAGGCTCAAGCCAAAGGGGCCAGGCTCTACGCGGTAAAAGTCGAAGGAGAATTTATCGACATCGGGGACCGAAAGTCATACCGGGACGCCAACGATCTGTACACAAAGAACATGGGCCAGGGTGCGACAGAAAAACGAAGGTAATTGTCTTTGAGGACGAGGGCTGGTCGCGCTTCGGGCCCCTGACGCTTCTCAGGCACACAAGTCAGCTCAGGTGGGGGACTAAGACCCTCCTCGATGCCCTCGTCGAAAAGATCCCTGATGCCACCGACGTTGGTCTGTGGGGACGTGAGGAGCTCGCCGCGGTCACGAAAGATTCGACAGGTAAGGCCTACAACGAGAAAACATACGGGTCTGCGTTCTTCGTCAACGCCCGGGCTAGGCCCAGCGAAGAGCTGCTTTCACTTGCCTCGAAGCAAGAACCCTTCGTGGCAATCTCTGACGGCCACCTCCTCGCAGCCAGGGTGGAGCCGGGGACAGCAAAGCCAGGGGTCATATTGAAGAAAAATCTAGCGAGGCTTGGGAAAAGGGCTGAGAGGGTCAAGGCAGCCGAGGGCTCCCTATTCGACGGATTCTGGGCTCTAGTGGAGAGCAACGGCCTCGCCATCGCCGAACAGGCTAAGCGGTTTCAAGAATTGATGCCACTGCCGCGCGGAGTGGAAGTCAGAGGCCAGGCCTCCAACATCATGCTCGAGGCGGGAGCAGACATCGAGCCAAACGTGACTCTGGACGCCAGGCTTGGCCCAATCATTATTGGAAGTGGAGCGTCCGTGGAAAGCTTCAGTAGGATAATGGGCCCATGCTACATCGGTCCGAAGACCAAGGTCTTCTCCGCGCTTCTGGGTGGGGGGACCTCCATATTCGAATCGTGCAAGGTCGGGGGGCAAATAGAAAATTCCATAATCATGCCCTATGCCAACAAAGCTCATCATGGGTACCTGGGTGACTCCTACGTTGGTTCGTGGGTGAACCTTGGCGCCGGGAGCACATTTAGCAATTTGAAGAATACCTACGGAAATGTCAAGCTCGTAGTCGACGGAAAGAAGGTCGACAGTGGAATGATGAAGCTTGGCCCCGTCATCGGAGACATGTGCAAGGTCTCGATTGGTGCCCTGGTCTACGCGGGGAAGGAGATAGGGACCGGATCCCATGTTTCCGGCCGCGCCGACATCGACGTTCCGAGCTTCACCTTCTACGATTCCGGACCCAAGAGACTTGTGGAGCTCCTCCTTGAGTCGGTCTTAGAGACTCAGAGAAGGATGATGGAAAGGAGAGGGCTGTCTTTGAGCCGCAACGAGGAGGCTCTAATAAGACGGGCCTTCACGAAAACTGCCGGGGAGCGTAGGGCCCTGAGAGTGAAGAAAGGGCGCTTCTGACGAACCGGCCTCGCTTCGTCATGAGGACACCGAAAGGTGTCATACCTGAGAGCTGATTTCACGAACCGTCCTCAAAATCGGTGACGTGATGCAACAGGGGCGAAGGCATAAAGCGGTAGGCCTCTGGGCTGAGAGGAACTCAGAGTCGCAAGTCCAATTGGCCGATCCATTCTCAATTACCAAGGCGCAAAAAATCGATACCAGGGCCGTTCACAAGACCTACGAAAGGTGGCCTGAGCTGGCCAAGGAGGGATTCAAAGTCAAGTTTGAGCTTCCAAAGAAAGGCCTGCGCAAGGCCTACGTTCTCGGGATGGGCGGCTCGGCGAGCGGCGGGGACATAATCTCAGGCTGGTTGACGGAACAGCCTAGAGTGGAAATGGATGTTTTCAAGGGGCGGCTCCCCATCGGAGACCTAAGCGACGCCCTGGCCATAGCCTGCAGCGCTTCAGGCAAGACGGAAGAGACGATCAACATGCTCAAGACCGCCGTCGACAGGCATGCGACCACCGTCTCTATCTCCGGCGGAGGGACATTGAAGGAAGTCTCGGAGAAGCTCGGGGTCCCTCACATCCAGATGCCCGAAGTGGTGGCGCCGAGATACATGCTCCCCTTCATCATTTTCTCTACCCTCGCGATCGTAAACGAAGGTCTGAGTCTAAATTGCGAGGACGAAGTCGAAGATGCCTTCACTGCGATGGAGGCCGAGGGACGCGACGTGGGCATTTCATCCGTGCCTCCGAAGAACCTCGCCAAGGTCCTCGCCGCAGGTCTCCTTGACAAAACCCCTTGCATCTACGGCGCACTGGTCGCCAAAGGCGCCGGCATCAGGTTCAAGAACGTCCTGAATGAAAATTCGAAGATTCATGCTCACAACGTCGGGATCCCCGACGCCTTCCACAACGAGATTGAAGCGTGGGAAGACGCCCGCGTTGATTTCGCGCCTATATTCCTCCGACACTCAGCCGAAGGAAAGCTTGAGGGGCCACGTGAGGAACGGATGATCAGGATCCTGTCAGAGGCCGGCAAGGGGCCGATTCAGGTCAGGGGGAGAGGCGAATCCAATCTCGCGCAGCTCGTTTCCATGGTCTACAGGCTGGACATGGTATCGTACTACCTTGCCATCGGTCTTGGGAGGGACCCCTTTCCGACGAAGCTCATAGACGCGATAAAAAGGAACGGCTGACTATCTGATTCCGACGAGCTGGGCGAGTTCCTTTCTTGCGCTCGCGCCCAGTACCTGAGCAGCACCCTCAGGAGAGACATCGTTTACGAATATTCCTCCCCCCAGCTCTAGGCCTGTCCACGATAGCCTCTTCGGGAAGACTTCGATGTGCCAGTGGATCTGTTTCGTGGTCTTCTTCTCCGATGAGCTGTGGAAGACCAGGGTGAAGCTGGGAGAGTCGAGGGCCTTTGCCATCCCGCCCAACGTCGACCTCAGCATTAGGGCGAGGTCCATCATCTCCTTCTGCGAAAGCTTCAGGATGCTCGTCATGTGGCGCTTTGGATAGACCCAGAACTCGAAGGGGTGTGTCGAGACCCAGGGGGCGAAGGCGAGGAAGAAGTCCGTCGCTAGAATCTGTCTGGGCCCCCCCGTCTCTGTCCCCACCACTTGGCACATTGGGCAGACTCCAAGGTCGTTCAGGGACGTCTGAACCGTCTCTGCTTCTACCTCAACCGCCGGGGGCACTCTTGGGGTGGTTACCATCTGTATGCTAGGGTGGACGACCGTCGGGGAACCCTCTCTCTCACTGTTCACAAAGACGAGGACATAGCTGACTCCCTTCTGCGAATACAGCCACCGGACCTTGTCCTGAAGCGATGCGAGGATGTTCGTCCACTGCTCGATGTCAATTTTGGCGAATGGCTGGTCGTGCCTCGGGGTCGCTACAAGTATGTAATGATAGCCGACCGCAGGCTCACTGTAGTGAGGGACCTCGCCGTACGACGCCGGCGCGTTGGGGGTCACCACCGGGTTCTTGGCAGGAAAAATCCTAACAGCCCAGTTACTGATCACGTCCCCTTCCGAATCCGTCTGCTTTAGGAGCGTATCACCTCGCTTGACGAGGACAAGGTCAGCAGGTGGGGTCATCTCTTCGTTCCCAGCGCAGAAATTGCACTTTTCCTGTTTTTGCTGTATGACTTGTCCGGGCTTCAGGCCTCTGTCGGGGAGAATGATCGAGAGTTTCTCCGTAAAGTAATCTTTCCGAATCTCCACCATGGGCGCGGCACCACGCCCAGTTCAAGATATTAGCGTTTAATCGACTTCGGAGTCTTTCGAAGAGGCACGCCCAACTTCTGCTTAATAGGTAAAACTGATAGGCTAGGGGCCGTGCCGAAAAAGAACAGGGCCCGCAATTTGAGGCTTGACGCGAAGCACGAAGCGATAGTCGAGAAGATCATCAAGAAGTACGCGGATGAGGGAGTCGAGATTTCTGCGTCCGAGGCGATCAGGGTGTCATTGAGATTTTGGGAGAAGGGGACGAAGAAGCCTTGAACTAGTTGTCTTAAGGTGGGAGTGGTCTGCGAAATT
>DATGVR010000113.1:0-8885 GCA_035300255.1 Nitrososphaerales archaeon | reverse complement strand
GATTTCGCCTCTTGGTCTGTGCCGAAGACGCCTACCGTGATCCCGTCCATGGCCTGCGACCTATTTCCTGCGTTTGAGGTGCTCGTCGAACCAGCGAATGTAGTGTTTGAGCCTCGAAGCCCTGTGCTTCGGCTTGCCCACCCTAGATAGGTCGTGGTTTTCCCCCGGAAAGAGAACCAGTTCCGCCTCTTTGCCGAGCATCTTGAGGGCCGTGTAGAATTCCAGACCCTCTACCATCCAGCACCTGTAGTCTTCCATGGAGTGGACGAGCATCAGTGGGGTCTCGACGTTGGGCGCGTACCTGAGGGGAGAATCATTGAGGAGCTTCTCTTCGGCATTCCATGGATCCCCTCCCACCTGGTCGTGGGTGAAGTAGGGCCCTATGTCCGACGTCCCCCAGAAACTAATCCAGCTGGCGATGCTTCTGTCTGTGACCGCCGCCTTGAACCTGTTGGTGTGGCCGATGGCCCAGTTGGTCATGAAGCCCCCGTATGACCCGCCTGCAATCGCCATCCTCGCGCCGTCGATTTGCGGGAACTTCTTCAGGACGATGTCGAGCCCTTCGATGAGGTCGTCGAAGTCCCGTGTCCCGTATCTCCCCCTGATATCGGCGAACTTCTCTGAGTATCCGTCGCTCCCTCGTGGGTTGAGGTAGATTACCGCGTAACCTGCACCGCTGAACGCTTGGAATTCGTGCATGTACGAGTGGCCGAAGGCTGTCTTGGGACCTCCGTGCACGTACAGAATCCCCGGGACCTTCGTCTTTCCCTCGGGCAGCAAGACCCACCCCTCTACCGTCTCGCCATCGCTCGCCTTGAAGCTCACGTGATGAGGCTCGAGGATTCTTAGCTCGTCGTAAACATGTGCGTTTAGGGAGGACAGTACCCTTTCTTTGCTCGCGGAGAAATATAGTTCCTCCAAGTGTGAGGCATCCATGGCGACAAAGGCCACCCCCCCTTTGTGCACGTCATAGCCTTCGATGCTCCTTTCTCCTCCTAGAACGAGTTCTGGAGTACTTCCTGGTTTTGCTCGGTAGAGTCGGACCGAGCCCCCGTCTGCCTGCAGGTAGTAGATCCCTTCATTCGTCCAGGCCAAGTTGCCCGGGCCGTGCGCCTTGGCACGGGCATCAGAGTTCAAGGCGTTGGCTTTGTTCTTGTCAACTCCTTCGACTCTCTCAAGTTTTCGAGAGCGGGGACTGACGGTCCAAACGCGGGTGTGCGACGCGAATCCTGAAGGAAGGTCGTCACCGGCGACGGCGAGAAGGTTGTCATCGGGGCTCCAGACCAATGTGCTGAGGGTCATGGTTGATTTCGTCAGCTTCTTCCCCTTCCTGCCCGACGTGCCTGCCACGAAAACGTCTGAGATGTATGGCCGCATATCGTCAGTCGAGGCGAGGTATGCCAGCTTCTTCCCGCCGTGCGAAATTGCAAAGTCTGACACGTCGAAGGCACCTCTGGTGAGCTGACGGACCTTGCCCCCGTCGAGCTGGGCCTTGAAGAGGTGCTTACGTCGGTTGTAAATGAAACCCAACCCGTTGAACCAGAAGGTCAACCTGTTGATCACCTTGACGTCCTCCTTGGATTTCTTGGGAACAAATGAAAGGAAGTAAACAGACTTTGAGTCTGGGGACCACTGGGGGTTTTCGATGCCGTCCTCCGACCTTCGCAAAAGCCTCGCCTCCCCGCCGTCAGCCGCAATGACGTACAGCGCGTTGCCCTTCTCCTCCTTCTTCATGTTGCGCTTGGAGAGGAATAGGATCAAGCGGCCGTCCGGGGACCATTTGGGGTCTGAGTCCTTCTTACCGGCGGTGAAAATAGAAACCTTCCCCGTCCTGACATTGGCTATGTAGACCTCCGAGTCGTAGGCATCTTCGTCGAGGTTGGCCCGCCTTGCCGAGAAGGCAACCCTACTGCCGTCAGGCGAAATACTTGGCTCAGAGAGCATCGAGTAGAGTTTGAAATCGGAGACGCCTACTGCCCTTGTCAACGAAGCTCGGGGTCAAGGGTGCCAATCTTATGTATTGTCCTACGGGCAATGGATAAATCGCCTATCCCGGGCGGCCAATGAGGATTGGCCGACCAGTTCATAATCATCGCGTCGTTCCTTCTCGCGTTCAAGGCAGTGCTGTTGGAAGGGAGCGAAGTGGCCATCCTTTCCGTGGCGACGGTCAAACAGCTTGGGCGAAACAACGTGCTGTTCGGCGTTCTGGCTGGCGGTGCGGTTTCTGCGTTCATCTTTCTCGGGGTAAGGCAGGTCCTCCTTCTTTTGCCGGAAGTCCTCATAGACATAGGGACAGGCCTAGTGATTCTGTACTTCTCGTCCAGGTTCCTCCGGGGATTCAAGAGGTACTACTTCGGAAAGAAGTCGTTCAGGGCGAAGATGGAGAAGATGGAGTCGGAAGTAGTGGAGAAGGACCTAGAGAGATATGGCGCGGAACGTCCCAATGTAGCTCCTTTCTCCTTGGTGAATTCCCTTCCCGTCTTCAGCATAACTCTGACCGAGGGCTTCGAGGCCAGCCTTGTTCTCGCCGCAGCAGGGACTTTCAATTTCGAATGGACTCTCGTGGGAGCTCTTGTCAGTCTGACGCTGATAATCGTGATTTCGGCGCTTTCTTACGAATATCTCCTAAGATTCCCGAGGTGGGCGCTTGATTTGATCGCGGGGAGCGTGCTCTTGACCTTCGGAAGCTATTTCCTAATATCCGGTCTGATCCTCGCAATCTTCGGCGGCCCCTGACCCGTCTAGAGGTTAGCTGTATTCTCTGATTGCCGAACGTAGTTCTCCGGCAAGTCGCCCGAGGGCAGTTGGCCCCAAGTCCCACTTGAGCCCTGCCGCATTGAACAGCTCAGGAAGCGACCTTGAGGCCCCGAGCGAGAGGGCGCGTTTGTAGGCCTCTATGGCTCCCTTCCTGTCTTTTCGATACTTTGCCCAGATTCCAAGAGCCCCGGTGGACGCAATCCCGTACTCGATGTAATAGAACGGGACCTCGAACAGGTGCAGCTGTCTCTGCCACCTGTAGGCTAGGCTCGCTTCGAGCCCGTCGTAGCTCTCGAGGCCGGAAAAACGTTTGAAGGTCGACACCCAGGCTTTTGTCCGTTCCTCGCTATCATGGTGAGGGTGCGTGTACACCCAATGCTGGAAAGCATCTATGGTTGCGACCCATGCAAATAGCTTGACAATGTCCACGGCCTCTTCCTTGTTGGAGCGACGGGCATCCTGTGGACTGTAAAATGCACCCTCGTAGTGCTCCCCGGAGATTAGTTCCATCGAGGTTGAGGCGACTTCTGCGAACTCGGTCTGGATATTCTGCCCCGAGTTGAAGTAAGGCAATCCCTTTTCCCGCATCAGGAAGGTGTGGAAGCTGTGCCCGCATTCGTGTAGGAGAGTCCTGACGTCATCGTCCCTCTTTGCAGCGTTCATGAAGATGAACGGGAGCTTGACCTCTGAGAGGTCTTCCTGATAGCCCCCAGGCGCCTTCCCTTTCCGGCTCTCAAGGTCGAGGAGCCCCAAGCTCGTCATCTTGCCGAAGTAGGAAGAGAAATCGGAGTCGATGCCGTCCACAACTTTGGCGGCACCGCGTACAAGGCCGGCGGCATCCTCGAATGGTGAGAGCGGGGGACGACCTTCCGGATCAACCCGTAGGTCCCAAGGCATCAGGGTGTCCACTCCAAGCTTCTCCATTCTCTCTTTGTCGATCTCTCTGCTGAGGGGGACGAAACTTTCCTCGACGGCCTCGTGGAAGCTCACGCAGTCTGATGGCGAGTAGTCGAACCGATCCTTCTTCACGAAAACATAGTCCCGGAAGTTGTCGAACCCGGCGTTTTGTGCAATGCTGTGGCGTATCCGCACCATCTCTCCGAAAATGTCGTCCAAAGGACCGCTGTCCCTAAGCGAGCGATCATCAGCCAACCGCCAAGCCTGTTCCCTAACTGACCTGTCTGTTTCTTCGTAGAACTTTGCCATCTGCTGCAGGGTCCTTTCCTGGCCGCGAAAGTTGACTGTCATAGCCCCAATTGTCTTCTCGTATTTCTGGGCGAGAGTTGAATCCGTCTTTTCGAGCTCGACGTTCTCGGTTCTGAAAATCGATACGGCATTTTGCCTGCGCTTGTCTTCTAGGCCGTAGACATCCCTGGGAAGTTGATCGCGGAACGGGGAGGAAACGTACTTCTTCTGGAGCTCGAAATTCGCGATTTTGATCTTGGGCTCGAGCTCCTCGACGTACTTCTCGTAGGGTCGAGTGTACTCTGGATCGTCCGTCTGTCGGGTGCTGTTGATGTACCTTAGACTCCTTTGTTCGTAGATGTAGGCGTCGAGTTCCGCCTGGTCCAGAAGCCATTTTGTAAGGTCGCCGGGCGACTTCAGGTTCCTGGCTGAGAGTTCGTTGAAGACCTTAGAGAGGTCTTCCCAGTCGAACTTGAGCTCAGATGAGAGGTACCTTCGAGGAAACTCTCGAGGTAGTGACGAATAATCGAAGACCATCGGGATGCCCTTTAGACGGTCAATACAGGCCTTTACTTATGTCTCGCTGAGAAATTTTGGCACGCGTTCTGATAAGTTCGCCTTTTGTATGGCTCCGCAATCAAATTAGAGACACTAGATAGCCAAAATTCAGCTTCTTCTGTTAAACAGGCTTATGTTCAAGGTATTCTGTCGACTAGGACGTTAAAATTCCCCCTGTTGGATCCATGTGGTGAAAAAAGGAGCCTGGGCGTTCTAACCGCCTACAAGATGGTAGGTAGCATCTCAACCCCATCAGGTGATTTCGCCGAGACTGCTCGTCATTGAGAATTCGAAGTCGTTGAACCGCTCAGGGCCGCTTTCGAGGGTGATGTCTCAAACTGCTTCTGAATAGGGGACCTTGAGGACCTAGTGCACTTTGTGCCCAGGGTCGAAGCGGAGAAGGACTTCTGGCTTGATCTTGAGCTTTTGCATTAATGGTTGAAAGCCGGCTTGAAGGGTCTTGTTCGACTCCTTGATCATCTTGTTCGATGACGGGCCCGTGTTTGGAAGATGGTTCGATACGACGACGTATTTTGGCATGCTCAGAGGCCACAACTGACAGACGGGGGAATAACGTTGCGACAGACCGCTTAGACACCTTCAAAGAAAAAAATTCTTTGGAAAATGCCCCGGGCGAGATTTGAACTCGCGTCGCTACCTCGAGAGGGTAACATGCTTGACCGGGCTACACCACCGGGGCTGTGACGGGCTTCATAGCGTGGGATTATAGCGGTTTCCGGTCTCAGAAAGCTTTCTGAGGCCCCGATAAGAAATTAGTGAGGAAATCCACTTCGAATGGACCGCAATCGTCGAGTCCGGAAACTACTGGCTCTGCTTTAGAACCGACTTTGCTGCTAATTTGATGTCAGAGGGTTTGACGGTCTTCCTTCCAGCGTGGGCAGCCAGCTCAACCGCCGCCTTCGAAATCTGCATACCTACCGACTCAAGCTCGCTCCTGAGCTCGATGGCAGCGTCGTCGCCGACTCTTTCCGCTCCCGCCTTCTTAATCACCCTGTAGACTGCCGCAAGGCCGAACTCGGAACTGGACATTCGAGTTTAAGTTATACGCGGTATGTTTAAAAACCTTTGGGCATTTTGGCGTGTTTTGCAGTCCTCTTTTGGCTCCAAAGAGCCCATCTCCACCCCTATTTTGAATACAGGTGTGAAAACCGAATCCAGTCCTCTCTACGTCCATCTTTGCGGCTTAGGGAGATAGAGTGGGCTGAAATACTACCCTGACAATGGCGGAGCGTGCGTTTCGTCGATTCACATCTACATTTGGACCCCCCTGATGGAGGGAACGAAGTGCGCGGTGCATTTGGCCTCGACGCGTTACTGTTTAGCTGCGGGGTAGACAAATCGACCTCTTTGGGAACTGTCCGGGCGGCAGCTCATCACCCTGAGAGCGTCAGGGCGTTCGTAGGGACTCATCCGTCTGAGGCCGCAAGAGAACCTGACCTCACTTGGCTCGCGGGGAGCATGGCGGCCGCCTCCGGGGTGGGGGAGATCGGCCTTGACCCGAAGTATTCAGGAATCGGGCCGGCGAGTGCCCAGAGGGAGGTGTTTACAGGACAACTTGAGGCCGCCCGCAACGGATCCAAGCCGGTCCAAGTCCATTCCAGGGGGGCGGAGCGGGAATGTCTCGAGATACTTGAGACCATTGGGACGAAATCAGTCCTCATGCACTGGTTTCAGGAAGAGACCCTTCTGACAAAGGTTGTAGACAGAGGATACTTCATTTCGTTCGGCCCGGCTCTGATTAATTCGAAGAAACTACAGAGGATGGCGTTGGAGTGCGACCCAAGGTCAGTCCTGACCGAATCCGACTCGCCGGTGAGCTACCGCCCCCTGGGCAGTGTTCACGGGCCATCTCTGATACCTTCCGTGGTATTCAAACTCGCGGAGCTGTGGGGTCACGCTTTTGACGAGACGAGGATTCTGACTGCCGAGAATGCGCTGAGGTACCTCAGTTCTGCCGAGAAAGGTTAATCATGTCACCGCGGCGGGCCTGAACAAAGTTGGACCGTACCAGAAGCCTTTCAGAGCAGATCTTGGAACGGCACCCTGAATCCTTCGGGTCGGACTTCGAAACGAACAAGAAGGCGCTGGAAGAACTTGCCATAATTCCGTCAAAGCAGCTTAGGAACCGTATGGCTGGGTACATCGCGAAGAAGCTCAAGGAAGATACCGACGGGAACGAAGAGCCCTCAGGTGACGACGCGAAGGAGTAGGACTTGGCCCTGGATGTTGCAGGGTTTAGTCTAAGTATTCGGTCGACGGAAACTCTCTTCCCCCATGAACAGACAATTCAATCCCACGTCGAGAGCCTAGCAAAGGAGATGCAGCGTGATGGTGTCCAGAAAGACCCGTTAATCGTCGACCGGGACAGCGGGACTATACTCGATGGCATGCACAGACTCGCCGCGTTTTCTCGCCTTGGAATATCCAGGGCAGCTTGCTGCTCAGTCGACTATGGCTCGAGTTCTGTGACACTGAGCAGATGGGCGAGGGTCTACACTTTACCTCGAGCTGAGTCTTATCTATCTGCACTTCAATCTGAATCGATCACTCGTAGAGTCTCCCTGGCCGACGCACTCGAGGAGATTGAGCATGCGGAAGTAGGACTCGCCGTCCTAACATCCGACGCTGCATTTCTACCCACGCGAACAACGGACTTGATGGCGACGTTCGAGCTCGTCCTTGGATTGGACTCGATTTCAGAGGAGCAAGGCTGGAAGAGGGACTTCGTCCCTGAAGACGACCTAGACATCTCTTTGCAGGAGAAGAGGAACATCGTCGTCCTAGTCCGGAAGCTTAGCAAGGAAGACGTCGTATCTGCCGCGAAGAACAGGAGGCTTTTTCCCTGCAAGACCTCTTTGCACCGGATCGATCCCAGGCCTGTAGCCGTGAACTTTCCCCTTGCTGAGCTCAACTTCGCGACCACGGAGGCACTCAGGGATCGCCTCAAAGAAAGGCAGGAGCTCTTGTTGCCATCAGGTTCGATATACGGAGGAAGAAGGTATAAGGAACGGTTGCTACTCCTGAATCCGGTTTGATTCGTGTACGCTGTCTCGGCCACATCCAGACGAGCGTCGGCGCAGGAGAAGTGTCCCTCGAGGCACCCGAGCTCGAACCCTCGCAGATTGTGGAGCGGCTTAGGTCGATGTCGGGCAAGGTGGACCCGGGTTTTACAAAATTCAACACTCTTGTGATGGTTGAGTCAGGCGAGGCCTTCGTAACCGCTTCAGTGCGAAGAGTGGTAATGGATGGGGAGAAGGTCGTCCTGATCCCTTTTTCGCATGGCGGTTGACATGATGAAGGTCTTTGCAAAGGCCTACGTGTGCAAGGGGAGCGCCAGCCCCGACGAGGCCAAAAAGGAATTCGCATCCCTGAACCCGGGCTCAATCGTGCAGACAGGGAGCGCGGAATCCGCGAAGAATGAATTCTTCGTGGAGATGCTGGCCGCCCAAACCTTGCGCGCAGGATCGGTTGGGGGTCTCCTCGCCAAGAAACCTGAGATGGACTTCCTACTTAGGCTCGCGGGGACAACTCAGATCTCCAGGGCGATCAAACAATATGGCTCAACGAAGGGGGTGCCCTTCCTGCTCGTGGTCGCCGGACCACGAGAAATCAGGGAGTCTAGGTCGTTCAAAGCAATGGAACTACCTCGCAGAAAGCTGTCGAAGAAGGAGTTGGACAGAATCGAAGGTGCTGCCTTGCTCAGCGCCCTCAGACCCTAGGTCGCCCTTTTCAGCTTCTGGATACTGACGATTTCCCGTGGAGATATGACCGAAACTCCAGAGTACTCGCCGAAGATTTCCAGGAGGACGATTTTGTCAGGAGAGTCCAGGTTCACCTTCCTGTCGACCGCGTCTGCGATGGCATCGATTAGTTCCTTCTCCGAGTAGGGGGAATCTCTTGCTTCGATGGTGATCCTGAAAGTCTCCGCAGGGGAGATAACCGAGGAGAGTTCCTTTACAGCTTTGACGATGGCGTTGATTTTCGTGTCAACTACCTTGTCGACCGGGATGATTCTCATTATGAACCTCACCTTGAAGGGCTCAGATTTGACAAAATCCGTGATGAAGTTAAGGAGGGGTTTCGGGTTCTCCACATTCACTTCGATTACACCGTCATAGGCGGACCTGTCTATGGTTAGCTTTCGAATCCCTGAAAGCAGGGCAATTTCCTTGAATTCGGCCGACGCCCTGGCTTCCAGCCCCTTCGCGGAGGTGACTATGAGGTTCGTCGGCGCTTCATCTCCTCTCCGACCCCGATGGGACCGCTTCTTAAGATTGTGACCTCGGCTCCGACGACAAGTGCAACCGTGGACTCTTTTCCGACGAGCGAGCCTCCATCGAGTATCAAGTCCACCGAATCACTGA
>DATGVR010000112.1:0-6097 GCA_035300255.1 Nitrososphaerales archaeon | reverse complement strand
TCGGCCCTGATCGTTTGGTCATACCTTGGATACGAGAACGTCTCGAACATTGCGGAGGAGTTCAAGGACCCGAAGAGGGATTTTGGCAGGAGCGTCACGATCAGCGTGCTCCTTGTGAGCGCACTCTACTTGGCAGTCGCTTTCACAGTTGTCGGCACAGGCGCATACACCTCGGGGGGTGGAGTCACTCCTTTCGCTGTGATGATGTCCAACGTATTCGGTCCGTATGGGGGCGTGGCCGTATCCCTCTTCGCAGTCGTCATAATCTTCTCGACGGTAAATGCGTACACCGCCGGGATGTCTAGAGTCGTCTACGCGGCTGCCGTGGACGGCAGCCTCCCAAATTTTCTGGCGGACTTGGACCCGAAGACAGGGGTCCCTCGTCGGGCGATGATTGCACTGTTCGTTCTTATAATGTTCGGCCTGACCATATTCTATTTCGTGCACGTCGACGTACAGTCGGCCTTCCTTGCGACGAGCGGGGCGGCGGTCCTCACTTATGTTGTGGGGTCGGCGGCAGGCATAAGACTTCTGACCAAGGAAGTGAGGTCGAAGCGATACTTTCCCTGGTTGTCCCTAATTGTTTCTATTGTCATCCTCCCATTCATCGGTCTGTTGCTTGCAGTCAGTGTCGTGATTGCAGTTCTTGGGTTCGTCTACGGGCACATGGTGTTTCGCGACCGTGCCAAATTGAGCACTCCAGAGTCAAGCGTTTCAACCTCTGATAGTCATGACTAAATAATGCAGAGTCCCGTGCTCGGACATGCCTCTATACATGGATGTGCACAAGAAGGTGGAAGGCGTGACTGCCAAGGCGGTCGCTGAGGCGCACGCGAAGGACCTAGAACACCAGGGAAAGCATGGCGTCAGGTTTCTAAAGTACTGGGTGGACGAGAAGCAAGAATCCGTGTTTTGTCTGGTCGATGCCCCCAACAGGGAAGCCTCCAACAAGGTCCACAAGGAAGCTCATGGCCTTTTGGCGGACGAAGTCCACGAAGTAAGCGAAGGAATGTAGCGGGGTCGAACTGCCGCTAGTACCCGGCCGGAGCGCCGTCCCCCCGCACATCGCAGACCCCCTTCAGATGTCCCTTCGAGACCTCGACGGCCTGGCACGCCCCGGTGCTGCCAGGCATGGGGAGTTTCTTAATGTCGTACCCCTTTTGCGGCAGCTCGTACCCTCTTTCGACCAGCAGGGTCCTGCCTCCTCCCCAAAGGAACCTTGGATGGGCGACGTTCTGTTCGGCGTCCATCGAATAGTCGACGGAGTTGGTGACGAAAAGTGTATGCTGGAAGGACCTGTAGTCACCGCCGCTTGTTCCTATTGCAAGGTAAGGGCGGCCTTTCCTTTCGAGGATAAGGGACGACAGGGTATGGAGCGGACGCTTACGAGGCTCGACCTTGTTCGGACCTGCTGTGCTGAAGCCGGAGGCCCTGTTGTTGAGCATTACCCCGCACTCTGGAACGAATACCCGGGACCCGAACCGATTGAACAGGCTCTGGATCCCAGAAACCATGTTCCCCTCTGAATCGACGATTGAGAAAGCTGTCGTGTCGCCTGATCGGATCCTGCTTTGGGGAAGTGCCGTGGACTTCTCGCTGTTCATGAACGACTCCAAGTCGATCTTCTCGAACCGCGGGTCGCCAAGCATCTCGTCACGGCGCGCATATCCTATGAGGGCCGCCGACATGGTCAACTCAATTCGTTCCCTCGACAAAGGGCCCGTCCGCGAAAGGTCGTGCTCGAGAAGGAGCTTCAGGATCAGCAGGCTTGTTGCTCCCATGCTGTTCGGAGGAACTTCGTACACGGTCGTTCCCCTGTAGTCGAGCGTCAGAGGGTCAACCCACTCTGGCTTGTAGTCGGCGAAGTCGCCAGACTCACACGGGACCCCGCCAGAAGTTAGGGTCGCTGCTAATTTCTCGGCCGGCCAACCAGAATAGAAAGCGTCGGGACCTCCCTCAGATACGTCTGTAAGAACATGGCCGAGGGCCTCCTGTCTGATCCAGTCACCCTCAGAGGTGGGAACGCCCTTGGGTGCGAATATCGCTCTGGCCTCCGGTGACAGATCCTTGTATGCCCCGGCGACGGACCTGCAGACCCCCTCGCCGGCAGGGAAGCCCTTGTAGGCGTACTCCACAGACGCCCTGAGTAGGCCTTTGAACTCCTCTCTTCCCAGCTTCCTATGCATCTCCCAGACCCCGGCGATGTGGCCGGGGACCACGCAGGTGAGGGGCCCGTTCAGAGGAATTTGACCTCCGCCTTTCGCCTTGACGAGGTCCAAAGTGAGCCCTGAGGGAGACCAGCCGCTGGCGTTCAGACAGTGAACCTTCCCTGTCCCAGCATGATAGAACATGCCGAAGAAGTCTCCCCCGATTCCTCCGGCTGGGTGGAAGGTGACGGCTAGCGCGAGGCTTGTGGCCACGGCTGCGTCGAAGGCGTTTCCTCCCTTCCGAAGTATATCATATCCGGCAAGCGATGCGAGCGGCTGCTCGCTGGCAACGATGGCGTGCTCCGCCATTATGGTCCTGCTTAGGTTCAAGACGCGCATCCCATCCCGTTTTCGTTCTTAAGAAATCAGCGTCGGCCTATCTCAAGGGCGTAGACCCAGCTCGACTTGCCGAGCGGGCCGACCCGCTTGAAGCCAGCGCATTCGAACAGTTTTGGTGTTCCCATCCAAAGGTCTCTGGAGGCGCGCTCCCCCTCGACCGGGTAGGCTTCGATTACTTTCACCTTCCTTTTCTCCATGGCCTTCGTGGCTTCCTTCACGGCGAGACTTGCCAGGCCTAGCTTGCGGTGGCGCGGGGCAATGAAAAGACATGTGACCCTCCAAAGATCGTCGGAAGTAGGGACGTACATCCTCTTCCCATCGATTCGTGGGAGCTCCTCTCTTGGGCCGAATTGACACCAGCCGGCAGGGTCGCCTCCACAGTAGACGATTATTCCGTGAGCTTCGCCCTTGGTCACGAGTCCCTGTTTTGCCTTCTTGTTTTCTGAGTAGGCGCCCGCGTCAAAATCGCCGGGCTTGTGGTAGAACATGCACCAGCAACCTCCCCAGACTCCGCCGTTCGCGGCGAAGAGCTTCTCGAAATCAGGCCATGTCTTTGTCGACAGCTCCGCCGAGGTGAGCTTCCCGTGCTTGTGGGCGCCGTCAGATTTCTGCTTCATCGGGCCTCCCTAGCCGAGAATCTATTTATAGAACAAAGAGCACGTATACAACCTTCGGATGATGACCATTGAGCCAGTCTGAGCTTGACGCAGTGCTGGGGACCGTGGAGAATCCAATTCGGAGAAGGATCATAGCAAAGCTCAGCGAGGAGCCGAACTATCAACTCCAGCTGTCGAAGGAGCTGGGCCTCAGCCAGCAGCTCGTCGCCAAGCACCTTGTTAGTATGGAAGACGCAGGACTAGTCAGCACAGTCTCGCAGGACAGTCCTCGCGGGCCTCAGAGGAAGGAGTACCTGCTAAGGAAGAGCTTCTCAGTCACCATCGACCTCGCGCCCAGCCTGTTCAGGGCGAGGATGTTCTCCTTCGGAGCCGTGCCGGGAATGCAGGAGTCCGATACAGGGGCTCGCATGGTCGCACCTGTGAACGAGGTCCTGAGGTACCCTGAAGGGGCTGCCCGGATCAGGCCCCTCACCAAGGTGGTCGCCGAGGTCGACAAGAAGCTGAAGGATATGGAGGAGGAGAGGGCAGTTTTGCTTTACCTGAGGAGCCTCGCCCTGAGGGAGGCGGCAAGAATTACCACTTCTCTTGACAGCGCGGACAGGAAGAAGGTGCTGAGATATCTGATGAGGGAGGAGGACGGCCTCGGTGGAATCAGCGCATCGCTGGGCCTGCACAAACAGGTCGTCGGCGAAATAATCGAAGAGATAGAAAAGGAACTAACTGGAGTCGATTAAAAAAGGAAAGAGGAGCGGAGCTCCTCTACAGTCCTACGTTCGGAAAACTTGCCTGAGGAACGCCAAGTTGGCCCTGGAGGGTCTTGATTCGGGTTGCGTATTCCTTCATCCGGACGTTGTCGCCCTGGACTTTCGCAATCCGGTACCCCTTCCATGCCTTGCGTAGGGCTCCCCAGATTTGTCCCTTTTGATATTCTGGCATTGTCTTTGGACCTCTGATCATTTTTCAGTGTCCGGCGGGTATTTTGCGAGCGGAGTCTATTGAAATTGAGCCAGTTATCAACGCCGACTACCCGCAGACACGAACTAAACGAGAGATCGCAGGAGAAGCCAGACGTTGCTGGGGTGCTCTTTGATCCTCCGCTTGGAGTAGGCGTACCAGCTGTCGCCATAGGGGAGGTATTCGTACACCTTGTACCCCGATTTCACGAGCTCGTCTTTTAGTTCGTCGCGTATGCCCTTGAGCAGCTCGAAGCGGAAATTTGTGTGGCTGGACTCTGCGAGTTTCTTCGCCTGGTCGACAAGAATAGTGTCGTGGGTGCCTATGGCAAAGCCTTCGCTCCTTTCGAACAGGGTACCCATGAGCCTCGCGAAATTGTCGGCGACCTCTTTCTTGGTGGAATAGATGATGTCATGACTTTCCCTGTAGGCTCCCTTCACAATCCGAACTTTCCCCCCGGCGTCGAGAATCGTCTTGAGGTCGGATTCACTTCGCTTGAGGTATGCCTGGAGGGCGACCCCCATGCCCAGGTGCCTTTCCCGGGCAGCCAAGTATGTCTTGATCGTCGCGTCTGTGAACTTGGAGCTCTCCATGTCCAACCAGAGTAGCTGCCTCAAGCGGTCCGCGTTGGTGGCGACTTTCTCCAATCGGCGCTCCATCCCCTCGTTGTCAGAGCCGAGACCCAGCTGTGTCAGTTTGACGGATACGAAACCGTTGATCCCTGCGTCTGCCAAGGCCTGCTGCAGCCTGAGGTACTCGCTCCCGTGGGCGTCGGCCGTGGCCGGGTCCTTGATTTCTTCGCCGAGGAAGTTCACGACGGCTCCGATGCCCTTCGAGTTCGCCTTCTTCGCGTCCTCGATGGCCGAGTCCATCGCGACCCCCGATATCCACCGTTTGGCGAGCGGCAGGACGACCCGCTCCTTCAGCCCCAAGATGGTGCGCCGCGGAAAACGATGACATATTAACGATGCATGAGAACGAGGAAGCGGGAATGAAGCAAGACTCAGTGTATTCGAAGAGGCTCAAACGGCTTAGGACGGCGACGGAAGAGGAACGCCTTCGAGGGGTAGTCGTGGTTCCAGGGCCGAACATGAGGTACTACACAGGGGTGGATTCCATGTTGCTCGAGAGACCCTTCATGCTCCTGGTCCCGGTCGAAGGAGAAGCGAACCTTGTCGCGCCGGAGCTAGAGGCGGGGCCCTACAGGGAGGGTCCGCTTTCGATGAAGGTCCATGCCTGGACGGACTCAGAAGGGCCCGGGGGCGCGCTGGGTAAGGCTGTAAAGGGTGCCGATGTGAAAGGGAAGTGGGGAGTGGAGGGGAGGGCTCCTTTCCTTTTCTTGGACAAATTGTTGAAGCGCGCATCGCCCAAGCTCAGGAATGCTGAGCCCATATTACAAGGGCTAAGGGAGGCCAAGGACGAAACGGAAGTCGGGCTCCTAAGGAAGTCGGCGAGCATCCTTAGCAAGTCGTTCGAGAAGTTTCCCGGACTCCTGAAGGAGGGCCTCACCGAAATGGAGGTGGCGAAGGCCGCCACTGATGTCATCTACTCGGAGGGGGCGACCAAGGTGGACGATATGCTCGTCCAGTCGGGGCCGAGGGCCGCGGACCCTCACAGTCTGCCTTCTGCGAGGAAAATAGGGAGAGGGGAAAGCGTTGTCATCGACATCGGGTCAACGTACGGGGGATACTATGCGGATGTCACCAGAACTCTGAGCATCGGCTCCTCTGCAGAGATGGAGAGAGTGTATGCAAAAGTCTTGGAGGCAGAGATTAACGGGATCCAGAAGTCGGCCGAGGGAGTCCGGGTTGGAAGCGTCGATGGGGCCGCGAGGGGCGTGCTGGAGCAGGCTGGGATGGGCAAGTTCTTCATTCATAGGACAGGGCACGGCCTCGGCCTCGAGGTCCACGAAGCGCCGTACATAGTCGAGGGAGGCAAGGAGAAGCTCGGACCCAACATGTGCTTTACTGTGGAACCAGG
>DATGVR010000111.1:0-4353 GCA_035300255.1 Nitrososphaerales archaeon | reverse complement strand
GACTATCAGACCCCTGCGCTGGGAGACCATGGTGCGCGCGGCAAAAATGCTTGCCACGTAGTATGAACGAAGCCCCACTTTGTGCATTTCGTCCCATACCTCAATCGGGAGCTCCCAGTAAGGGTGGTCTTCAGGTGGCCCGTGAGGCGTGGTATAGGAAGTGGCGTTGTTGATGAGCACGTCCAACTTCCCATGTTTTTCATGCACCCGATGGAAGACCGCCTCGACCTCAGCATCGACCTGGTGGTCGCACTTGATCGCAATGCCGAGACCCCCTAATCTCGTGACTTCTTCCGCCGTCGCCATGATTGAGCCCGGTCTGTCACTGTCCCCGTCTCGAAGGGTTCTGCCGGTAACATAAACGGTACAGCCGGCTTCGCCAAGGCCTAGGGCGACGCCCTTCCCGATACCACGGCTGGCCCCTGTAACGATTGCCACGTAACCCTTCAATGAAGCCGTCATAAGCGAGATGGATGTTGCTTCCACCAATTAAAGGGAATTGACGTGACTCTTTGCCGAGCGATTTCCAACAGGACGTTTGGCGGTCGGACGAATTTCAGTCCGGTAAGTTGGAGGGAAATAATGAGGTCATGGGGATTACCGACCCGCGTCACCTTTTGGGCTCAAGTCTACTCCTGGCAGCAGGTTATGTAAGAACAGGAGACTTCTCGGAATACAAAAACGGGATAGGGGATTTAGCCCCTACTTCTGCTCGTAAATCTTTCCCCAGGACTCGCCCTTGGCCTGGTCCCCGGAGCCTTCGACCCAACCAGTCACATTGTTGAGCCAGGAGAGTTTCGGAGATTGAGACATGAAGTGAACCTCACCGGTCCATTCCGCAGTCGTCGGTCCGGTCGCCTTTCCGGTCCCGTTGCCCATCACTGCAAGGAAGTCTCCATCCTTTGTACTGATTACACCCTTCATTTCCCAGTCGCTGGAACCATCAGTCTTCTGCGTGAAGCTGACTGTGGTCATTCCCTGGCCATTGAGCTTGCCTTTCACTTGCGAAACGCTGTTCTGCTCCAGTTTTATTCCGGACTGGGAGATGTCTCGCACAGTGGTGGTGGTCGATTTGTCGTGGACCTCAAAGATTAGTTCGCCCTTTGTCTTTTGACTTGTTTGCATATTCGAGATAAATGCCATCGCCGAGCGTATTTAACTCTTCGACGAACTTGCCTTGCCATGACTCTTCGTTCCCAATCTTGCCGGTGAACTCGGACTCAAATCCGACCCGCGGCACCTCCCTCTAGTCGGTTTGATGTGTTTGCTTTAGGTTGGCGGGAATTCCGACTTCTTTGCGAGTGAAGGCATGAACATTGCAGGTAGGCAGACTCGGGTGTTGAAAGCCGAGCTCTGGTCGCAACCTACTGCTATTGGAGACCGCCATGGAAATTGCGGATCATTTTAGGCGGATATCTGGCCCAGCGCTGATTATCTTGTCGATTTCATCGTGACTTTGAACTGTTCGTAAGGGCATTCAGCGAGTCTTCGAAGACTGCGAAACCCGCATCCAGCATCGGGTCTTCGATGGTGAGAGGGGCCATGAACCTAAGGACGTTGCCGAAATGGCCGCAGGTGTGCATTAGAAGACCGCGGTGAAGCATTTCCGTCCTCAGGTCGGATGCGAGCTTTGTGGCGGGAGTCCTTGAGTTCTTGTCGTTCACCAGCTCTATGCCGACCATGAAGCCTTTCCCTCTGACTTCGCCAACCATGGGGTTTCCTTCACAGATTTCCTCGAACCTTTTCTTTACAACTTCGCCGTCTGTCCTGACCCTCTCTAGGACGCCGCTCGACCCCAGGAACTTAAGGACGGCGTTCCCCGCCGCAATGCCGAGGGCGTTTCCTCGATAGGTCCCCAGGTGGAACCCCGGAGGCAGGTCGTCATACTCGGGTCTGTAAGCTATCATTGAGAGGGGAACACCACCACCTATGCTTTTCGAGATGCAGACGATGTCGGGGTCGATCCTCGCCCATTCAGATGCCCACATCTTGCCCGTCCTTCCAACGCCCGTCTGGACTTCGTCGACGATCAGAGGGATGGAGTGCTTCTGCGACACTTCGGCGAGCATCGGCAGAAAGTCGTCCGGGGGAACTATGTAGCCCCCCTCACCTTGAATGGGTTCCACGATGATCCCGGCAAGGGGGCCGACCCCCGAGTGGCTGTCTTTGATCATGTACTCAAGGTAGTCTATTACAGCACCGCTCTCTTCCCCTTCCTTCGACTTGAAAGGAAACCTGTACCTGTAGGGATAGGGTATGTGGTAGGTCTCGTACGCCGGAACTCCCGCGAAGTCCCTGTAATGGTAGTTGGCAGTGGCGCCCACGATGGCGCCGTGGATCCCGTGGTAGGCTCCCCCGAAGGCGACTATCGCCTTTCTGCCAGTGACCTTCCTCGCCAGGCTCACTGCCGCCTCGCATGCGTCGGCCCCCGTTACTGTGAAAAGTACCTTGGCATCGTTTTTTAGGTCGCCAGGAAGGGTGCCAACGAGGCCCTCGACGAATTCTATCCTAGTTTCGAAAGGGAGGTCGATGCTATGGACTATCTGTTCCATCTGCCTTTTTATCGCTTCGACGACGACCGGATGAGCGTGACCCAAGTTCTGGACGCAGACGCCGATGTACCAGTCCACGTAGACATTCCCGTCAACGTCCTTTACCGTCGAGCCTCTTGCCTGATCGATGGCTATTGGAAAGTAGTTAGAGTAGACTCTGGACTGGGTCTCGAAACGGGACTGCCTTTCGTAGGCCCTCTTGGATTTCGGCCCTGGAATCTCCGTAAGAACGAGGGGGGCCCTTTGGAAGCTGAGTTGGGCCATGTTCGCCAATCGACCTTCGTGAAGGCAACATCTGATTAAAGGCTTGCGCGGCTAGGGGAAGGGGATTCCTTTCCTCGCTTCCTCAGTCTGCTTGGCGAAAGCTTCTGCTTCCTCCTTCGTGTCCTCAAGGAACTCCAAGTACTTCTTGACGCTGAAGGACTCGTACGGATAGACTTTGTACCTGTAGGTGCCGTCGAAGACTTCCTTCCTTATCTCTTCCAGCTCAACGTCCGTCACCGTCTCCCACTCGAGACGGTCGGCGGGCTGAAGGAGAACTGGATTCTTCTTGAAAACCGGGTTTCTTTGCTTGAGGTCATAAATGGGAATAGACCTGCCGAGCAGCTGATAGCCCCCTGGCGACTCGATGGGGTAAATCGCCACGATGGGCCCTCCGATGCTGAAGGCTCCCTCCGGCGTCCAGGGGCGCGACGGATTGTACTTGGGGGCCGTGAGGTAGGCGCGCGGGTCGAGTGGTGTCATGAAGGCGAGGCCCGGCCAGAAGCCTAGCATGGCGACCCAATACTGGGTCGACTCTATCAAACTGATGGTCTTTTCCACTGATAGGCCGTTGTACTTCGCGACATACTCCAGGTTGTGGCCGTTAACGATGTTCGGCGCATCAGGCCGGATCAGCTTCGCGTACCTTGCGATGAACTCGGTCGTGTATTTGTCCCTGTAGGCGACCGGGAGCCTCAGGAGCCGCGAGGGTATCACGAGGTCCCCGATGCTCCTTATCCCTCCCTCTATCTCCTTCAGTTTCGCCACCAGCTCTCGTACTCCAATCTTCAACGAATCGAAGTGCACCACGAGAGACCTCATCGCTGGAACGGTCTCGATAACTCCGGGAATCTTCCTGGCCTGCTCTCCGAGGGCCATGGCACGAAGGTTGTAGAAGAAGTCGGTGCTCATGTCCCCAATCTCTACGAGGATGTATTCGTCTCCTGAGAATCGGTAGGTGACGCTCGGCCTCTCGTCGGTCCTGGGGACTACCTCGATCAGGGACTCGGATTCAACTTGCACGGGCGTGTTCTTTCCCGCGCCGTTCCGATATATGTGTTGAATCGAGTCGTCAGGCGATGTTCTTGATGGACGTCACTTCGACTCCGTGCTCCTTGAGCTCCCCTCGGATCGCCCGAAGGGAGTCCGCCGCGTTCCTCGTGTCGCCGTGGACGCAGATACTCTTCGCATCGATCTCTATCTCTGTTCCTTCCGTCGTCCTAACCTTTCCTGTATCCAGGAACCTGATCACCTTTTCCGCCGTGCACTTCGGATCCACCTGGTGGGAGAACTGCTCTCTTCTGACGACCAGGCTTCCGTCAGGTGAGTAGTCCATATCGACGTACATCTCTCCCACGACCTTCACGCCCAGGGACGAGGCCACTTCGGCGGATTTGTTTGGAACAGGCATGAACCAGTAGAGGTTCTTGTCCAAGTCGAGGATTGCCCCGGCGGCCGAGCGAGTGAGATCCTCGTTCTTCATAAGCACTGCATAAAGCGCACCATGAGGCTTGACATGTTGGAGTCTCATTCCTTGAGT
>DATGVR010000110.1:0-2432 GCA_035300255.1 Nitrososphaerales archaeon | reverse complement strand
GGGCTCAGCCAGCATGAAATTCACGGGCCGAAAGGGGCGAATCTTGATTCCATTGACTTCGCCGGCAGCTGCCTGGCGGGCAAGGAGGCCTATGTCGCCGAGTATCATATGCGCCCGGGCGGAATCGGACTTGGACAGGGAGTAGGCGGCTGCGATTGCTTCCTCCAATAGGCCCGAAACCAAACCGGTCCTCATCTCTCCGGTGAGGACCTTGACGACATACTTCCCTTCGACCGGGGTGGCTCTTAGGACAAGGGATTTCACGACTCCCCGTTTCGCCGCCGCAGACCCGTGCCCCTTCAAAGAACGGAGCCTTTGGAATGCTTCGTCAAGGTCACCCAAGGTCAGGGGCTCCGAAAAGAGTGGTTGCTCCTTCTTCTCAGCCAACAGCTCCTCGGCAACCTCTCCCAGGTCCCCGTGACGAAGATATGACCTGGAAACTCCCTCCCGGGTGACCCCGGTCACCTCTGTTAGGACTTCGAGCAGGGTCGAGTAACCAACCTGGGCCTCGTCCTTGCTCCCCCTCTCGGACGACCTGCCTGACGCTACCCGTGCCGCGACCTCTGCATCTTCAGGCTTCAGTCCTTTGAGGTAAGCCGAAAGGGTCTCGACCTTCTGATTCTTGCTGCTCGTGCTTCTGACCCTTTCAAGAGCCTCAGCTAGACCAAGGAATGGTGCGCTCTGCCTCATTGCCCTGTCTTGATCGCCATCACCAGGGCTGCCTCTCCATCCTTGTAATACGCCTCGAGGCGCCCCGAAACCTTGTAGCCGAGCCTCTTATACAGCGCGATGGCCTCGGCATTGGACACTCGGACCTCCAGATAGCACTCGGTCGCAGTCTTCTTCACCATCTCGTCCTGCGAGACCTGCATCAGCATCGTCCCTACCCCCCTTCCCCTGTGCCCTTCTTTGACCGCCACCGAGACCACGTGCCCCTTCCTCGCCAGCCCAAGTCTATGGAGGTGCGAGAATCCATACTCGATGCGGGACATGATGTAGCCCACGACTTTGCCTTCAGTCTCGGCGACCAAGAAAGTCTCGGGGAATTCAGCGAGAATCTCGTAATAGAAGTAATCAGAGTAGTGCTCTGGGAGGGTTTCAGAGTTAATGTCGATGACTGCGGGGATGTCCTCCCTCTCAGACCGCCTTATCTGGTAGTCCCCGACCTTGGCGACTATCGCCTTCTGCAACTTCTCATGGGGACTCTTCGTGGTTTGGTTAAAGCTTGCTGAAAGCGGGGACAGCTTATTATCGGAACTCCGCGCCCCCGTCCGATGTTGTCAAGTCAGCCTTCCGACATAGACCGATTGGTCGCCAACAAGTTCGCGGTAAAGGGAACCTTCGCGCTCCCCGGGGGCGAGTCAGAATACCAGGTGGCCTACGACGACGGTTCGAAACAGAAGTTCGTGGAACTCGAGTCAGAACTGAGTGCGAAAGGGCTTAGGCCCGAAATGACTGGGACCAAGGACGACTGCGTGCTGACGATTAGGAAGACGGGGGCCGCCCCTGCCCCAACCTCGAGAATTCCGGCGCTGATGGCGCTTTTCACCCTGGCTTCTCTCGTCGTATTTTCGCTCCTCCAACGTCTGGTGTATGCTCAGTTAATTCCTTCTTTCCCAGGATATTTGGTCTTCTTCGGCTTCGGGCTAACGGTCACTACTTTGATGGCGGCGCATGAGGTCAGTCAAAGGTATTCGGCTTCGAAAAGGAGAGCGGGGCATGCTAGCAGCTACCTGCTGCCTTGGATCCCATTCCTACCCCCGTTCATTGCTTCTCTCGGGTTCGTCGGGACGCAGCGAGAATCAGCCCTCAACAAGGACCACCTGTTTGATACGGTCATCGCAGGGCCCCTTGCAATTCTCTTCCTGGCCGCTGCCCTGTATTCAGTAGGGGAACTTACAGCGGTACAGTCGGCCATAGCCTTCAAGGCGAGCCAGGTCGCGGTCTCCATCAACTCCAACGCCATTCAGGTAGCCATCGACACGGCGTTGTCCCCCATTCTCCCCAAGGTAGCAGCCGGACATCTTCTACTCTCCCCAATCTCCGACGCGGCCACCGTAGGTTTCATCCTCGCGTTCATCGGCCTCCTTCCTATGGCATCCTTCGACGGAGGATTCCTCTCCAACTTGGCTTGGGGTCCAAGGACTGCCAGGATAGCGACCTACCTGAGTGTGCTTACCCTATTGGTTGTCGACATGGGGACAGCGAGCTACTGGGCGATTGCGATCGTAGCCCTGCTGTTGGCAGGGAGGCCCTTCAGGCTCAAACTGCTCGACGAAGTTTCAGGGCTATCTTCCAGAAGGCGCTGGGTCTATCTGGTCGCCCTGGCCGCGGCGTTCCTCGCCCTTCCGTTCCCACACGATTTGGCGACCTTGCCGCTAGGCTGATTCGACTAGGCACTCGGGCCCTCGCGGCACGACGTTCAGCTTCCC
>DATGVR010000109.1:0-9813 GCA_035300255.1 Nitrososphaerales archaeon | reverse complement strand
CGTCGTACTTCCTGACTGCCGCGAAAATCGCGTTGGCGTCTGCCTCCTCCGGGTCAGCCAGTGCAAGCCTCGTCGCGGCAGCCAGGGTGGAGTCCCTTCCTATCACCGGAGATTCGACCTTCGCCTTGACCCCTAGGTCGTCGTCCCTGTCGACGCAGAGGACGAGATACCTATCTTCTGTCTCAGACATCGCTTTGATTCAGAATCTTGGTTGTTTATACTTAAGCCTAGGAGCTGCTGGCCAAGAGAGCGCCAGATATCCTTAAGGGACGTATCACATGTTCGCAATCGGGGAATTTGCAGCTGGAGCGGTCCTGGTACAAATCCTGGCCTTCCTACCTTGCGAAGGAGGTGAATGTCCCCCCACAGCCGTTGCATCGCATCCTGTCGAATTCTGCAAAGAATTTCGGCTCTATGCCCTGCCTGCGGTATCAGGGGAGGACGATGACCTACTCTGAAGTCGACGAGTTGTCCTCGAGGTTCGCGTCGGGCTTGCTGGGCCTGGGGCTCAAGAAGGGAGACAGGGTCGGGATTTTCTCCCCCAATACGCCGCAGTTTGTCATCAGCTACTTCGGGATACTCAAGGCGGGAGGCATCGTTGTCCCCTGCAGTCCCCTGTACAAGGAACGCGAGCTCGAGGCTCAGCTTCGAGATTCCGGTGCCACCATGGTCGTCGCCGCCAACGATGTCGTGCGGGGAAACGACCTTTTCGCGAGCTTGGAGGACTGCAGAGACAAGCTAAGACTCGCCCAGGTAATCACGGCAAGCGTCACCGACTACCTTCCCGGCATCAAGCGTGCTCTGGCGGGCCTGGCCAAGGTCAAGAACTTGAAGAGGAACAATACCGTCGCATTCGTGGACGTCGTAGACAAGAGCCTACCCCTTGACACCCCGGCCGATGCAAACCCCATCGAAGACGTCGCGGTGCTCCAATACACGGGAGGGACGACCGGTGTTTCCAAGGGTGCGATTCTTACTCACTACAACCTCCTTTCGGCGGCTGCGATAGCCGCAACCACACTCCCGATGACTCAGACAGACGTCTGCCTGGCGGTTCTCCCACTCTTCCACATCTTCGGGATGACCGGGGTCATGAACGCCCCGCTCTGGGTTGGAGCTGAGATTGTGCTCCTACCCCGATTCGACATCAAGGATGTGATGGGAGCTATTCAGAAGGAGAAGGTCACAGTCTTCTGCGGCGTCCCGACGATGTACGTGGCCATCAACCACCACCCGGACGTCGCGAAGTTCGACCTGAAGACTGTGCGGCTCGCGTTCTCGGGAGGCGCCCCGCTCCCGGTGGCTGTAAGCAGAAAGTTCAACGAGCTGACGGGAGGGAACCTCGTTGAAGGCTACGGGCTCACCGAATCCTCTGCGGTCGGGACCACTAACCCGTTCAGGGACGGATTCCCCAGGGAAGGGTCGATCGGCTTCCCCTTCCCGTCGACGGATGCCAAAATCGTTTCACTCGACGACCCGTCCTCCGTGCTTGCGGTTGGTGAGATAGGCGAACTGGCCCTCAAGGGCCCGCAGATCATGACCGGTTACTGGAACAATGAGTCTGAGACTGACCAGGTCGTGAAGGATGGCTGGCTTCTGACGGGAGACATCGCGCGGATGGACGACGATGGCTTCTTCTACATCGTGGACAGGAAGAAGGACATGGTGTCAGTGGGAGGTCTGAAGGTCTACCCCCGCGAAGTAGAGGAGGTATTGTTCGAGCATCCAGCGGTCAAGGAGGCCGCAGTCGTAGGAATCCCCGACCAGTACATGGGCGAAACCGTCAAGGCTTTCATAGTTCTCAAGGACCCGTCATCAAAGGACAGGGCCGAGAGTGAAATCCTGGAGTTCTGCAAGGGCAAACTTGCCAAGTACAAGGTGCCTAGAATGGTCGAGTTCGTTCCCGACCTCCCAAAGACTTTGGTCGGAAAGGTTCTCAAGCGGAAGCTGAAGGAAGCGACACCTACCGCTCAATGATCATCGAGACTGCGTTTCCGCCGCCCAGGCAAAGGGTCGCCAGCCCACGCTTCTTGCCAGACCTCTTCAGAGCGTAAACTAGCGTGGTGAGCACTCTGGCCCCGCTGCACCCTATGGGGTGACCGAGTGCCACGGCCCCGCCAGAGATGTTGAACTTGTCGTCGTCTATTCCCAGAGCCCTCCTTACGGCGATCGACGCCGTTGAGTATGCCTCGTTATGTTCCACGAGATCCATGTCCTGTATGGACATCTTCACCCGCTTCAGCAGGGCCTTCGTTGTGGGAATGGGCGCCTCCATCACGCGCGCAGGCTCCAGGCCGCCTGTCCCGTAGGCGACAATTTTCGCCAGCGGCTTGATGCCCAGCCTGTCCGCGGCTTTCTCAGACCCAACAACGAGGGCAGACGCCCCATCGCTGAGCTGGGAGGAGTTCCCTGCCGTCAGGACTCCGTCGGGCTTGAAGACAGGCTTCAGCCTGGCAAGTTTCTCAATGGTTGTGTCGCCCCTTACGCATTCGTCATCTTTGAATTCCTCGACCTCTCCGCCTTCCCTCTCGATTTTGACTTTGACTTTCTCCGGAGTGAAGAGCCCATCCCTGGTGGCCTTTGACGCCTTCATATGACTCCAGTACGCGAACTCGTCCGCCTCCTTCCTACCAATTCCATATTTCTTGGCGACGAGCTCCCCCGTGATCCCCATGTGGTAGTTGTGATAGGCATCCCAAAGGCCGTCCACGATCATGGCATCGAGGAGCCTCGCATCCCCGAACTTCGTCCCCCAGCGCGTCCCTTTCGCGAGATACGGGGCGTTGCTCATGCTTTCCATTCCACCGGCGACCACGACTTCGTTGTCTCCAGCCTTGATTGACTGTGCCGCGATCATTGCAGCCTTGAGCCCTGAGCCGCAAACCTTGTTGACGGTGACCGACCCGATGTCGAACGGAATCCCGGCGTATATCGCCGCCTGTCGTGCTGGATTCTGTCCCAGGCCTGCGGAGACTACGTTCCCCATTATCACCTCGTCAACGTCCTTCGGCTGTATTCCCGCCCTCTTGAGCGCCTCCTCGATTACGAGGGCACCGAGCCTTTGGGCCGGGACTCCGACGAGGCCCTTTCCGAACTTCCCTATTGGGGTCCTGCAAGCTGACAGTATGACGGGGTTGTCCACTTCGACACGCATCGAAAGACTCCGATAATAAATTACTCTAGGTGACGAAACGTCGTCTCTAAATACCATGCTCCGTCGGCCCGCTCTGACGATGAAGGCCCAGACCAAGATCTGGATGGACGGCAAGTTCGTCGATTGGGACGAAGCGAACGTGCACGTCCTCACGCATGGCCTGCACTACGGGATGGCAGTTTTCGAGGGGATGAGGTGCTTCTCAACCCCCGACGGGCACTCAATCTTCAGACTGAATGAGCACCTCGAGCGTTTAATGAACAGCGCAAAAATCTACAGAATGAACCTCGGCTACTCAGCCAAGGAGTTGGCACGGGCATGCGTGGAGATTGTAAGAAGGAACCCCGCAAAAGAGTGTTACATCCGGCCCATCGCCTTCACCGCCTACGGAGAGATGGGGCTCAATCCTCTGAAGAGTAAGATTTCCGTGGCCATAGCCACTTGGCAGTGGGCCTCATACCTCGGGGCCGGGGCCTCAAACCGAGGCGTCAGGGCAGCCGTTTCGAGTTGGGTCAGAATCGATTCCCGTTCTCTCCCCCTGCAGGCCAAGTGCGCTGCTAACTATGCTAACTCGGCCCTTGCAAAGATGGAGGCGCTCGCAGCGGGATACGACGAAGCGATCTTGCTGAACTCTCACGGAGTAGTTGCGGAAGGACCGGGGGAGAACATTTTCAGGGTCAAGGACGGGATCTTGAGCACACCCCCAGCCAGCTCCGGAATCCTCCGAGGAATAACCCGCGACTCGATAATCCAGTTCGCGCGAGACCTCAGGATAAAATTCTACAGAAACGACGCCACAAAGGAGGAACTCTACACTTCCGACGAGGTCTTCTTCAGCGGCACTGCTGCCGGCATTGCGAAGGTGAGGGAGATTGACGGAAGGAAGATCGGCTATGACGGTTTCCCGATTACCGATAGGATGGCCAAGCTCTACGACCAGGTGGTGCACGGCAAGTCGAAGAAGTACTCGAAATGGCTTACTCCTGTTCGCCCCTGATTAGGACTTCCCTTTTCGGCTGGGCCAAGGTCATTTTCGGCGAATAGACTTTGTTTCGGCGGGAACAAAATGAACATCCGAAATCAAGTAGCGCGCCGGCTTCCGGAACTTGGCCTTCACTTTCATCCCGATGAATATGTCCTTTTCTTCGATTCCGAACAACCTTGACAAGAGGAGCGTGTCGACTCCTTCAAACTCAACAAGGACAAGGTTGAAGGGCGTTTCCTTTAGGAACTCCTCGCTTCCGAAGTAGCAGGTGGTCCAAGAGTGGACCCTTCCTTCCAGGGGCAGTTCGGACCACTTCGTCTCGTGACCGCAGTTCATGCAGTGGCTTCGCGGGGTCGCGTATCTGTAATGGCAGCTCTTGCATTCGCTCCCGAACAATCTTCCTTCCGCGAGTTTGAGGAAGAACTCCGAATCTTCTGCGTAACTGTGAATGTAGTTTATGCTGTAGGGCGATAGCACCACGAGGTCGCTGGTTCCCGTTGGATTATCGTAGATGGCCACGCCTGACTTCTTTACTTCCTTCATCACGTCCCTGAATCTCGTGAACTTCTTGGGCAAGGTCAAAGTCAGACCCTCTCCATGATTGTTACTGTGACGGCGCTCCCCGTTCCCGCGTGTGAGTGGATCAGACCGCGTTCAGCATCTCTTATCTGGAGCTTGTCGTTCCCAAAATGCTTGGCAATCGAATTCTGAAGCTGCCAGAGGGCGAATACTCCCTGCATTATCCCCGTCGCACCCACAGGATGTCCGCAGGCAATCAGACCTCCCGACGGGTTGACCGGAATCGTGCCTCTCTTCGGGAGGTCCAGTCCGTAATCTATGTTCTTGAGGAAGGGGTGTCCCTGCTCCACGAAGTCGTATCCTTCGCCGTACCTGCAGAGGCCTATGTCCTCGTAGGTCTGTATCTCGGAGCTAGAATAGGCGTCGTGCAGTTCAACGAAGCTCAACTCTTCGATTGGGTTCCTTATCACAGAATTCTTGTACGCCTCCAGAGCCGCGGTCCTCCCTGCCCTGAACGAATGGACCCCGGGGTACCTCAATTTGGAGTAGTGCTCAGCTTTCTCCCATGCGAAGAGCGGGACCTTCTCATGGGGTCTGTCGGCCAATCGCATCGTGTCCGTCCCGCAGCCGACTCCTTTGATCAACACGGGATGGTCGGTGTACTTGAACGCAGCTTCCTCCGACGCGAGGATCAGTACGGCTGCCCCATCGCTCATGGTGCAAACCGACGGCCTGTTAAGAGGATGCGCAATCATCTCGCGCCCAAGAGCTTCCTTCATGGTCAGCTTCTCCGGATACTGCGAGTAAGGATTGTTCAGCGCGTTGACGTGATTCTTCACTGACACCATCGACATTACCTTCCTTGCCTCTTGAGTGGCCGCCTTCTGGGCCTTCTTTTCGTCCTTGACCCCGGCGAACCTCGTCTTCCTCACGAATTCGTAGATGTGCCTCTGCACCATCAGGGCGTAGTAGCCCGTGTAGAACCCACCAACGGGGTAGTCGAAATTCATGTCTGATGCAAGGGCGATGAATTCATTTCCCTTCCAGGTTTCGACGCTCGACATCGTCTCGAAACCAGCCACAAGGCAAACCTCATTCCTCCCGCTGGCAACTGTTTCCCAGCCTGCCTGGATGGCCTGGCCCCCCGTCGCGCCCCCCCACTCAATCCTTCGGGAGTCCTTGGGATTGAGCCCGAGGAAGTCCTGTACCATTGAGGCCGCTTTGAGCTGCCTCGCAAAGTGGTCTGAAAAATATGATATCCTGCTGCTCTCTATTTCGGAAGCCTTCAACTTCGGGACATCATCCATCGCGTAGTCGTACGCCCTCTTGACCATCAGCCGGAAGTCCATCTCGGAATGGGCCTTGGCGAACTTTGTAACACCGCCCGAGACAACGTAGACCTTCCTCTGCCCCGGCACGCGGGCGACGGCAATTCAGCTGGTATTAATTTCCTTCCACACTCAATCGTTCCGGAGACGTGTATAGTTGCAAGGTTGCGCCTGTCTTCGGGGGCTCGAAAGTGCCTCGTCCGTTCTGCCCCCCGCTGTTTTTCCTTGGTTGTTGGTTACTTTCCGGTCCTCGCTTTTACAAGCTCCAAGTAGAAATCTATCGAAGCTGGGTCGGCAAGCGAGTCCTTGTTGATAACGCGATTCGGGTCTGCGCCCATGAGGAGCCTCTTTATGGGCACCTCCAGCTTCTTGCCGTTTAGAGTCTTGGGAACAGAGGGAACTTGAATGACCTCGTCCGGGACATGTCTCGGGGACAGGTCTGTTCGAATCTTCTTGCGGATCCTGGCTTCGAGCTCGGCATCGAGCTTCTTCCCCGTTGCCGTCGCGATGAAGAGTATCATCCTGGCGCCATCCTCTGTTCCCTCGAGGTCTATCGCCATGGAATCGGCCACCTCTGGCAAGGATTCCACAGTCCTGTAGATCTCGCTCGTCCCTATCCGCACCCCCATCCGCTTTAGGGTCGCGTCAGAGCGGCCGTGGATGATGCACGTCCCTCTCTTCGTAATCTCGATCCAGTCGCCGTGCGTCCAGACTCCCGGGTAGGCTCCAAAGTAACTCTCCCTGTACCTGCTTCCGTCTTTGTCTCCCCAGAAGTATAGGGGCATGCTAGGCATCGGCTCTGTCACGACGAGTTCCCCTAACTGTCCCACGATAGAAGTCCCCTGCTCATCGTACGCCTCTACCTTCGCCCCAAGCGACCTGCACTGAATCTCTCCCGAATAAACGGGCAGGGTTGGGCAACCCGCAACAAAGGCGGTACAGACGTCCGTCCCGCCGCTGATTGATGCGACCCACAGGTCCTCCTTGACTGACGAATACATCCATTCGAAGGACTCGGAGGCGAGCGGGGATCCTGTGGATCCGACTCCGCGGAGCTTGCCAAGGTCGTGGGAGGAACCTGGTTTGAGCCCCGCCTTCATGCACGCGGAGAAGTAGGCCGCGCTCCCGCCCATGAATGTCGTCCGAGTGCTTTCCACCAGGTCCCAGAGGGCGTCGAGGTCAGGATACGAAGGGCTCCCGCTGTACAGGACTATCGAGGCTCCGTGGAGGAGGCCCCCGACGAGGTAGTTCCACATCATCCAGGCGGTAGTGGTGAACCAGAAGAAGCGGTCGTTCGGTCTTATGTCATTGTGGAGCGACAATTCCTTCAGAAACTCGACCAGAATCCCGCCGTGGCCCTGAACTATGGGCTTCGGCAAACCTGTCGTCCCTGATGAGTACAGGATCCAAAGCGGATGGTCAAACGGCAGGAATTCAAACCCCAGTGCCTCCCTGCCTGTGACCGCGTCCCCCCAGGCGAGCTCGCCAGCGAGCACGCCGCTCTTTGCCTTCGAGGGGACCCTTATCACGCGTTTCAAGCCCCGCAACGATGCCGCCATCGATGCGATCTCCTCTGTCCTGTCGAACCACTTTCCCCCATAGCTGTAACCATCCGCGGCAATCAAGACCTTGGGCCGGATTTGGCTGAACCTGTCAATGACCGCCGGGGTGCCGAAGTCTGGGGAGCAGCAAGACCAAATTGCTCCGATGGATGCGCACGCGAGGAACGCGATGACGGCCTCCTGCGAATTGGGAAGGAAGGCCGCGACCCTGTCTCCGACTCCTACATCCATCTCCTTGAGATTCGCTGCCAGAGAACCAGTTTTCTTCTCGAGCTCCTGCCAACTCACGATTTTCTCACCTTTCCTTTCAAACCCGGAGATTAGGGCGTCGCCGTCCCCTTTCCTTCGGAAGACCTGCTCAGCGAAGTTGAGCTCTGCCCCCTCGAACCAACGCGCCCCTGGCATCTTCCTCTTGCTGAGGACCGGATAGTCCGCATCGGCCACGTCGAAGTACTTCCAGACTGAACCCCAGAAGCCCTCCAGGTCATCTACCGACCAGTTCCAAATCTCGCCATAATCATCAAACTCACGACCGCGCGACTTCAGCCACTTTGTGAACGCCGCGATGTTCGTCTTCCTTGCAGAAGCAGGGTCGGGTTCCCAAAGTAACTTCCCCGCCGGCATAGTCGGCCCGCGAACCCAGCCGGTGGATATAAGGAGAAATCCTCAGGTCCTGGCGATGGGCGCTACACTATTGGCCGAATCACGAAGATCGCCAGGTCCCATATGAAGTGGCTCGTGAAGCTGGCCTGGAAGCCTCTTCCAAAGTAGTATGTTAGTCCCCACACCAGGTCGGCAACGAAGGTCGTTGCCACCCAAACCAGGTTGAAGGTCGCGAGGTGTATCACGGCGTCGAAAAGGGCTATGGATGGAGCTGCAGCTACTCCCATCTTCGGCTGGAGTTTTTTCTGGAGCACACCTCGAAAGAACGACTCGTATCCCGCTGCGTCGAAGAGGAGAACCCCCACCTGAAGGGGGAGAGGGTTGGCAGGGGAAGCAATCAGTGAATAAATCGAACCTTCTGATTCGGCACTGTAGCCCGGGATCAGCGCTTTCAATGCGAGCGATCCGGCCAAGAATACGAGATACAGCAGGGACGCGGATATTAATCCCGCCGCCAAGGCAACCAGTTTTAATCTAGGTCGGGCTCGGGGAGGCCCTACAAGATAGCGCGCCGCCATCATGCAACCTGTCGAAATGAAAGTCGCGGTCACGAAGTAGCTCCTTGGGATTGAAAAGAGGATCAGCATCGAACTGACAACGACGGCCAGACCTGCCAGGAGTTTGGTGCGCCCGACCAACCAATCCAAGGCGCGGGTGCTTCCGCATAAAGGCCTATGGTCACGATTTGAGCCAAGAGAAGTTTGCCTCCCGGCTGTACAACCGAATCATGTCACTGCACGGTTAATATCGGTCCGTCCCAACGGCATAGGCTCATGGACGCAAAGACGGTCTTCCTTTCTACCAGGCCATGGTCGTTCACAATGACCTTCTCTTCGGTGACCATGGGGACCCTGACGGCTGCATTGGCAGGCCATTTCAACCCGATTCTGTACGCTCTTACTCTTGCAGGCATGGTCGCGTTTCATGCTGCGACCAACATCCTCAACGATTTCTTTGACGTCAGGCACGGGGTGGACAAGGTAGGAGCCCCCACCACCAAGTACAGGCTGCATCCTGCTGCCTTCGGACAGACTCCCCTCTCCTCAATCCTGGGCCTTTCCATCGCTCTTTACGGCGTCACCATAGTAGCCGGCCTGTACCTCGCCTTCGTCAGCAGCATACTGATTCTCGCGGTAACCGGTGTCGGGATAATCGGGAGCGTGTTTTACACCGCAGACCCGCTTGTCCTCAAGGCCCGGGGCCTGGGAGAGGCCACAGTATTCTCGATGTGGGGACTCCTTATCCCGCTGGGTTCGTATATCGTTCAGACCGGGACCTACTCTTTATCTCCAGCAGTGGCTGCTCTCCCAATTGGGCTCCTGGTCGCTGAGGTCCTGTTGGCGAATAATATCGGGGACATCGAATACGACGGGTCGGTCGGGACAAGAACCCTCGCAGTCGCCATCGGCGCAAAGAGCGCGGAGAAGGTCTACGCTTGGATCCTCGGGGTGGTCTACCTACTTGTAATCGCAGGAATCCTGGGTCGCCTTCTCCCGGTCTGGTCTTTGCTGGTCTTCCTTACCTGGCCGGAGGCGTTCCGCCTTAGCAAGATGTTTCGGGGCGAGGTACCAGACAACGCGGACCCCAGGACTGCTGCCTTGG